>JANMMX010000380.1:0-10817 GCA_031373605.1 Allobosea sp.
CGCAGGATACGTGAAACTGTGTGGCAAGACGATGACCTCGCCGACGCGTACAGCAGCGCCATGGGCCGGGGCAAACGCGCCTCGGCCTATGCCACCGGTGTTCTTGTCGATGAGAATGGACATCAGGTTCAGGCCTTCTTCACAGCAGCGACAATCTTCTGGGCGGCATCGTCAAGATCATCGGCCGAAATCACGTTCAGCCCGCTCTCGTTGATGATCTTCTTGCCAAGCTCGACATTGGTGCCTTCGAGCCGCACGACCAGCGGCACGGTGAGGCCGACATCCTTCACGGCGGCAATCACGCCCTCGGCGATGACATCGCATTTCATGATGCCACCGAAGATGTTGACCAGAATGCCCTTCACCTGCGGATCAGCGGTGATGATCTTGAAGGCAGCCGTCACCTTCTCCTTGGTGGCGCCACCGCCGACATCGAGGAAGTTGGCCGGTGCCTCGCCATAGAGCTTGATGATGTCCATGGTCGCCATGGCAAGACCCGCGCCATTGACCATGCAGCCAATCGTGCCATCCAGCGCGATATAGGCGAGGTCGTATTTCGAGGCGTCGATTTCCTTCTGGTCCTCTTCGCTCTCGTCGCGCAGCGCTAGAATCTCGGGGTGGCGATAAAGCGCGTTGGAATCGAAGGAGACCTTGGCATCCAGGCACTTCACCTGGCCGGTCGTGGTCACGATCAGCGGGTTGATCTCCAGCATTTCCATGTCCTTGGAGACAAAGGCGGTGAAGATCTGCGCCAGAACCGTTCCGGCCTGCTTGGCCGTGTCGCCTGTCAGACCCAGCACATCAGCAACCTTGCGGCCATGGTGGGGCATGATGCCGGTGGCGGGATCAACCGAGAAGGTCACGATCTTTTCGGGCGTGTCATGCGCCACATCTTCGATGTTCATGCCGCCTTCGGTCGAAACCACGAAGGAGATGCGCGAAGTCGCGCGGTCCACCAGCGCCGACAGATAGAACTCACTCTCGATGTCGGAACCGTCCTCGATATAAAGCCGGTTGACGACTTTGCCGGCGGGGCCGGTCTGGATCGTCACCAGCGTGTTGCCGAGCATTTCCTTGGCATGGGCCTCGACCTCGGCAACGGACTTTGCCAGCCGCACACCGCCCTTGGCATCAGCCGGCAGTTCCTTGAACTTGCCCTTGCCGCGGCCGCCCGCATGAATCTGGCTCTTCACGACATAAAGCGGGCCGGGCAGCTTCTTGGCAGCCTCGACAGCTTCAGCCACCGTGAAGGCAGGAAAGCCGGCCGAGATCGGGGCACCAAATTCCTTTAGGACAGCTTTGCCCTGATATTCATGGATGTTCATGTGTAGCTCCCAAGGAGGCAAATCGAGTGTGGCGAATGGTGGGTGGCGAATGGTTGGCAGATGCGATGTCTATTCGCTATTCGCCACTCGCCGCATCTTATTTCAAAGCCGGATTGACCGTCTTGCAGGCTTCGATCAGGCCCTGCACAGACGCAATGGACTTGTCCATCATCGCCTGCTCGGCAGCATTGAGTTCGACCTGAATGATGCGCTCGACGCCGTTTTCACCGATCACCACCGGCACGCCGACAAACATGTCCTGCGCGCCATAGGCATTCTCGATGTGGGCGGCGCAGGGCAGCACGCGCTTCTGGTCCTTGAGATAGCTTTCGGCCATCGCAATGGCCGAGGCCGCTGGGGCATAGAAGGCCGAGCCGGTCTTGAGCAGGTTGACGATCTCGCCACCGCCCTTGCGGGTGCGCTCGACGATGGCATCAAGCTGCTCCTGGCTGAGCCACTTCATCTTGACCAGGTCCGGCAAAGGAATGCCGCCAACGGTCGAGTAGCGCACCAGCGGCACCATGTCGTCGCCATGGCCGCCCAGCACGAAGGTGGTGATGTCCTTGATCGAGACGCCGGTCGCCTCTTCCAGAAAATAGGCCATGCGGGCTGAATCGAGCACGCCCGCCATGCCGACGATCTTGGTTGGCTTCACACCGGAGAACTTCTGCAGCGCCCAGACCATCGCATCGAGCGGATTGGTGATGCAGATCACGAAAGCATCGGGGGCATATTGCCTGATGCCTGCACCAACCGCTTCCATCACCTTGAGGTTGATGCCGATCAGGTCATCGCGGCTCATGCCGGGCTTGCGCGGCACGCCGGCAGTGACGATGACGACATCTGCGCCTGCGATGTCCTTGTAGTCATTCGTGCCCTGATAGAGCGCGTCGAAGCCGTCAACGGCGGAGGACTCCACCAGATCCAGCGCCTTGCCTTGCGGAATGCCCTCGGCAATGTCGAACAGGACGATGTCGCCCAGTTCCTTGAGGCCAGCGAGATGGGCCAATGTGCCGCCAATCTGGCCAGCACCGATAAGAGCGATTTTCTTGCGCGCCATGAGGTCTCGGTTCCCGTGCTGAAAAAATATAAGCAGAAAGGCGGAGCTCCGCCGGAATTGAGGTTCCTTGAACCGAAAAACGCCGTAAAACTCAAGTCATCCTGCACTGTGGCAATTGCAAGACATGGCGACGACAACCCGTCTCGCAGCAAAGGATTCTTGAATCAACTCAGTTGTTTAGTTCACCATACCTGGCGCAGGTCCTCGCATCATGGCTGTCGAATAAAAATGTTACAGATACCATATTATGTCATTTGTCATATCAAACCAACCCTGTAGCCAGAGCCCGCAGGGTCACCGTGATGAGCGCACCCAGACGGGCCTCGACGGCCTGCTGGGGCATGTCGCTCTCCAGAACGAGCGACGCCGGATGAATGAAACGGTGGGTGGCATCAATCACGAAGGCCACTGCCTTGTCCCTGTCGCGCGGCTCGAAAGCGCCTGCCGCGATCCCCTCATCCACCACCCGCTCAAGAATGGCCCGCACCCGTGCCCGGTTGCGGCGGCTCGCCGCACCGCGCTGCGTCACCACCCGGTTGAAGGCCGCAAACAGGTTCGGATCATCGCTGATGAGGTCGCGGTTGGCGCGCGCCAGCGCCAGGATCAGCCGCTCGAGCTTGTCATGCGCCGGATCAGGCCCATCGGCGATGTCGCCCAGCCGCCGCTCGACCGACTTGAGCCAGACCTCGACCACCGCCTCGACCAGCGCATCGCGCGAGGCGAAGTAACGGTAGACATTGGCATGGGTCATGCCAGCCTCTTCCGCCACCGAGACGATGGTGAAGCGCCTGAGCCCGTGCAGCCGCAAATGCTCGGCGGCAATCGTCAGGATGCGCTGGTCCGTTGGCTCGCGGCTCTGGCGCATCATGGCTGCCTGCGCATCATGTCTCGACCAGCCCGGTCGTCTGGCCGCTGGCATGCGCACCAGGCCGCCCATGCGGCTGGGCGAGATAGTCCGTCGAGCGCATCTCGATCAGGCGCGACACGGTGCGATCAAACTCGAAAGCCTCGCGACCGGACTCGGCCCGATAGAGCTTTTCCGGCGGCGCCATGGCCGAAACAACCAGCTTCACCTGATGCTCATAGAGCGTGTCGATCAGGATGATGAAACGCTTGGCTTCGTTCCGGCGCGCCAGATCGAGCACCGGCACGTCGTCCAGCACCAGCGTGTGAAAGCGCCGCGCCAATGCGATGTAATCGGACGCACCATAGGCCTGCGCGCAAAGATCGTGAAACGAGGCCCGCGCCACGCCGCCCGCCACTTGCGGCAACCTCAAGGCATGTCCCTTCACGTCCAGCACCAGCGGCTTGCCAGGCGCACCCTCGCCCAGTCGGGCAAAGGCAAGGTCGAGCGCCGTCCGTGCCCTGGCATCGGCTGGCACATGATAAGTAGGTGCCCCGCCCAGCTTCTCGAGCCGGAAATCGGTGCGCGCATCAAGCCGCGCAACATCGACCCGCGTCTGAAGCAAGGCAATGAAGGGCAGGAAAAGCGCCCGGTTGAGCCCACCCTCATAGAGCCGCGACGGCTCGACATTGGAGGTGGCGACCACTGTCACATGCTGGGCAAACAGCGCGGTGAACAGCCGCCCGAGGATCATCGCATCGGCAATGTCCGACACCATGAACTCGTCGAAACACAGAAGGCTCGCATCTGCTGCCAGCGCCTCTGCCACCGAGGGAATGGGGTCAGAGTCGCTGATTTCGCCCGCTTTCACGCGCTGGCGATGAGCATGGATGCGCTCATGCACATCGGCCATGAAGGCATGGAAATGCACGCGCCGCTTGGCAGCAATCGGGCAGCTTTCGAAGAACAGGTCCATCAGCATGGTCTTGCCACGCCCGACCGCGCCCCAGATGTAGAGGCCTTTCCGCCCCTCAGTGGCTTGCGGTCTGCGGCCAAAAAGCCAGCCCAGCGGGCTGGATTTGCGCGAGAGCTGTTTCTCGACAAGCGCCGCCGACAGCGCCTTCATCCGGCCGATGAGCGCTTCCTGCGCCGGATCGCGCTCGATGGCGCCGGACGTCACCAGCGCCTCATAGCGATGATCGATGGGCAGGCGGTGCGGCAAGCGCGCTCCGATAAGGCTGTCGCGGACAAGAGCGGGGTTAAGCCAGCCTTGGCTTCCCGGCAAGTGGGGTTGACGAAGAGCACGCTGTCTCCGGATCTGGCGCCGGATGCGAGGGGAGTGCGGAAGGGCCTGAAGCTCAAACCTTCATGAACACATCATCCACCGGCACCTGCAAGGCCGTCGCCAGCCGGTTGGTCTCAGATGCCATGCCAATCACCGCGACCAGCTCCATGAACTGCGCCTCGCTCATGCCCTTGGCGCGCGCGGCCGCCGTATGCGAGCGGATGCAGTACTCGCAATTGTTGGCGACCGAGACCGCGACGTAGATCAGCTCCTTCACCAGCGGATCGAGCGCACCTGGCGCCATCACCTGCCGAACACTGTCCCAGGTGCGCCGCAAGGCAGCCGGATCATGCGCCAGCGCCCGCCAGAAATTGTTGACGAAGTCGGTTTTTCGCAGCGCCCGGATTTCCGCAAAAACCTCCGCTGCTTCGGGCGCAAGCTCGGCATCAGTCAGCAAGCGAATGGTCGACATGTGGGCAATCTCCGGCTGTTTTGGCGCGTTCAGGGGCAAATGTCTGCAATTAAGGCAGACATCGATGATTTATCGGCTATTTGTCGCTTGTTCATCACATTCCTGACCTTAACCTGCCACGGATGGGGAAGAAACGACTGCAGCAACATCGAGAGTCACGTCGATTCGCGTTCGAAGGCAGGAGTTCGACACATGGCACAGGCCAAGGCAGCCATCGCCCGGGGCACGGTCACGAAACTCTGGGTGCACGAGCGCCCGTTGTTTCTCGATCACCTTCTGCGGCTTGATCCCGAGACGCGCCGCGAGCGCTTTGGCATGCAGGTGAATGATGACTTCCTGACGCGTTATGCCGAAACAACCTTTGCAACAGGCGGCCTCGTCTTCGCCTATGTCGAAGACGGCGTGGCCCATGGTGCTGCCGAGTTGCGTGGCCTCGATCATGTCATGTCACGAACGGCTGAAGCCGCCTTCAGCGTCGAGCCCGCCTATCGTCAGCGCGGCATTGGCACAGCCCTGTTCGAGCGGCTGGTGAACGCCGCCCGCAACCGCCGTGTCCGCACGCTCTACATGACCTGTCTTGCGCAGAACCGCGCCATGCAAGCGCTGGCACGCAAGTTCGAGGCGGATCTGGTGCAGAGCGCCGGAGATCTGGATGGCTATATCGAGACGCTGGGGCCAACACCTTTCACGGTGTTCGACGAGGCCGTGAACAATGCGGGTCACTTCGCCACGCTGACGCTGGACCTCCAGCGCCGGTTCTGGCCAGCGGCCCTCCTTGGCCGCTTCAGCGGCGCGGAACACCGCCGATAGCGGCAAAGTGGCGCCGTCAGCTGCCCATCTCACCGTTGTCTGAATATTTTAAATCCAGGGCCACAGGCCCAGCGTAACGGCTTCAAGGCTGATTTATCAGCTTCGCGAGGCGCTGACGCGCTTGAGTCGCTGGATTGGGAGCCGACAATGCCAATTGCCTTCTGGTGTGTCTTGCTGGCGGCCATACTGCCCGTCGCGACCGTTGGCGTGGCCAAATGGGGCCGGGACTATGACAACCGCCAGCCACGCCAGTGGTCGGAATCACTGGCGGGCTACAGGTTGCGTGCCCATGCCGCACACCAGAACGGCTATGAGGCTTTCCCATTCTTCGCGGCTTCCGTGTTTGGCGCAACGCTGTTGAAAGCACCATCAGGCACAGTCGATGCCCTCGCACTCGCCTTCATCATCACGCGGGTGCTGTACACAATCTGCTATGTGCTGGATTGGCCAACCCAGCGCTCGCTCGTCTGGATGGCGAGCTGGGCTGCCACGATCGCCCTGTTCACGGCACCTGCCTGGGCGAACTGACATTCAGCGCGACAGGGACAGGTTTGCGCCTGACTTTGCCACAGCGCCATTCATGGCCGCGCCATCCGTTGGCCTGAGCCGGGCAACAACGCTCCCGCCCGGCTGGTAGAGATAAACCTCGCCATCCCGGTAATCCCAGGCGCTCACTTTCTGCAGATCCTTGTTGGTGCAGCCGCTTGCATTGGCGCGGTAGAGGTCAAGCGTCGGCGAGCTGGAGAGCTGCACCTTGCAGCTGCCGCCGGTGGCCTCACGTGCATTCCATGAACCGATGACACCATCACGCGAACGAACCGGGCCAGCGCGTCCAGTGCTCGCACCTTCACCCAGCGTGGCGATCCTCCCGCCGCTGCCGCCGAGCGTTTGCGGCTGGGTCGGTGCAGCCGGCGGCTGCGCCTGCGGCGTCGGATTGAAGAACGGGTCCTGCGGCGGCGGCAGGCCTGAACCCGATTGCTGCGACGCGACCGGCGTTTCAACACCGGGGGAGAAGGACCCCTGCGGCGGTGGCAATGGCTGGGACGTGACTGCTCCCGACGAAACAGCCGGCGCAGGGCCGGGCGAGGGCGCATTGTAGATGGGCCCACCGGCAACCGGCGTGCGCGCTGCTCCATCAAACCGCTGCGAACCTGCGCAGGCAGCGACAGCAAGAAGCGGCATGAGCGCTGCGCATCGCAACAGCAGCTGGGTCGAACGGGCTTT
This sequence comes from Allobosea sp., assembly GCA_031373605.1. Classification (GTDB taxonomy): domain Bacteria; phylum Pseudomonadota; class Alphaproteobacteria; order Rhizobiales; family Beijerinckiaceae; genus Allobosea. Next base: position 7,021 of record JANMMX010000380.1, read on the forward strand.
GCGCATCACTTCATCTCCGGATCAGTTCAGCCGAACCACGATGCGACAATGTAGGCCAAGCTTCGGTGAACCCAAAATGAAACCGGCACGGCATGTGTGGCGATCAGCGCGTCCCTGATCCGCCCCAGGCTTCCTGCGCCTGCGTCTCGACGGCGCCGGGCCGAACAGCGCGGATCATGGCCAGGGCAACGTCTGCCGCCAAGCCGCGCCCGGTGAGCAGCCTCAGCGCCACCATGCCGGAGCGACCCTTGCCACCGGCACAATGCAGCAGCACAGCTTGGCCCTGATCGAGGGCGGCATGCAGCTCTTGCGACAGAAGTGGCCAGCGCAGGTCAGCATTGGCTGGTGCGCTATAGTCATGGATCGGAAAATGCCGCCAGCCAATACCGGCTGCACCAAGCGCTGCCCCCAGGCCGCCAGCGCCCTTGGCCACCATCTCATCGGCTTCCGTCATCGAGACGACCAGCGCGGCACGCCATTCGACAATCTGTGCAACGTCGCCCGCCAGATCGCCGTAGCGCCCCGGCAATCGGCAGATGCCGATGCGCGCCTCGCTGGCGAGCGTGAGTGTTGCGATGATGAAGGGTTCGACGGTCATGGCTGCGTCTGGAGTGTTTTCGCGCTGCGCCCCTGAAAAACCTGCCAGCTCAACCGCTCAGCGCCGCCTTGACCATCCCGCTCGCCTTGCCGAAATCCATCTGGCCGGCGAATTTAGCCCGCAAGGATGCAACGACCTTGCCCATATCCTTCATGTTGGCCGCACCCGTCTCAGCGATGGCAGCGGCGATGGCAGCCTGAATGTCGGCATCGCCCATCTGCTGCGGCAGGAAACTGGAAATGACAGTGATCTCGGCCTTCTCGCCGTCGGCAAGCTCGGGGCGGGCATTGGCTTCGAAGATGGCGACTGATTCCTGCCGCTGCTTGATCATCTTCTGCAGCATGCCGAGAATGTCGTCAGGACTGGCTTCGGTCTTGCCCGCGCCGCGCGCCTCGACATCCTTGTTCTTCATCTCCGAGATGATGAGCCGGATCGTGCCAAGACGCGCCTTGTCGCCGCCTTTCATCGCGGTTTTCATCTCGTCGGTGAAGCGTGTGCGAAGGCTCATGATGCAATCTCCTGTGGGCGGTGGCAGCCGTTCCTGGCAGCAACGCTCTGGTTTCGTTCCCGGCTTCGTTGACGGACCCGCCGGGCACGGTTAAGGCTCCCGCTCCAGACGGGCACTGATCGCCCTGCCGATATTTTTGGCCAATCATATGCTTTGCCGGAACTCCGGCCTGGAACGAGACATAGCCATGACCAGTCCTGAAAGAAACCCCGCCACCAGCGGCTGGAGCGAACCGCGCGCGACTGCGCTGCTGGTTCTGGCAGACGGCACCGTGATCGAAGGCTTCGGCATCGGCGCCGTGGGCGAGGCGCCCGGCGAAGTCTGCTTCAACACGGCCATGACCGGCTATCAGGAAATCCTGACCGACCCGTCCTATTGCGGCCAGATCGTTACCTTCACCTTCCCCCATATCGGCAATGTCGGCGTGAACGAGGAAGACATCGAAAGCGTCAATGCCGCCTCCGGCAATGGCGCGCGCGGGCTGGTCGTCCACACCGACATCACCCAGCCTTCCAACTGGCGCCAGACCCGGCATTTCGATGCCTGGCTGAAGGCACGCAACATTGTCGGCATCAGCGGCGTCGATACCCGCGCGCTCACTGTGCTGATCCGCGACAAGGGCATGCCAAATGCCATCCTGGCCCATGCGCCGGATGGTGTGTTCGATGTGGAACGTCTGAAGCGCGAGGCCGCCAGCCTGCCGGACATGGCGGGGCTCGACCTCGTGCCGCTGGTCGGTTCCACCCAGCGCTATGACTGGCATGAGACCCCGTGGGTCTGGCCTCAGGGCTACGGGCAGCGCCAGAACGCGACCTACCGCGTCGTCGCCATCGACTATGGCGTGAAGCGCAATATCCTTCGACTGCTGGCGAAGGCCGGCTGCGAGGTGACTGTGGTGCCTGCCACCACCAGCGCCGAAGAGATCATGGCGCTGAAGCCCGATGGCGTTTTCCTGTCCAATGGCCCGGGCGACCCGGCCGCGACCGGTGTCTATGCCGTCCCGGTGATCCAGGCCCTGCTGGACGCGCATGTGCCGACCTTCGGCATCTGTCTTGGCCACCAGATGCTCGGCCTCGCGATTGGCGGCCAGACGATGAAGATGAAGCAGGGCCATCACGGCGCCAACCATCCGGTGCAGGACAAGACCACGGGCAAGGTCGAGATCGTCTCGATGAACCATGGTTTTGCCGTGGACGCCGCCACATTGCCCGCGCACGCGACCGAGACACATGTCTCGCTGTTTGATGGCAGCAATTGCGGCATTGCGCTGTCAGACCGCCCGGCCTTCAGCGTGCAGCACCATCCGGAAGCCTCGCCCGGCCCGCAGGACAGCCACTACCTGTTCCAGCGCTTCGTCGACATGATGGCGAGCGCAAAGGCCAAACAGGCGGCCTGAGCAAAAATTGCAGGCGGCCTGACCTCATCAAGCCGCCTTGCCAGGCTTAGCGGGCGACTGACGACACCACGCGGCAGATCGCGTTGCGCACAACTGGCGCCTCGGCCATCTGTCCGGGCTGGACGATGAACACGGCGTCAACACGTGTGCCGCCACCCATCTTGCGGGCCACGACGCGCAAGGTCTGCGGGCGCCCGGAACCACTGGTCTCCTGCATCGCCGTCAGCGCGCCATTGGCGCGGTCCTCGCGAATGTTGCTGAAGCCCTCTGCAAGCATGGCCTGCTTCAGGGTGGTGACCGCCTTGCGCGAATCGACGCCGGGAAACTCCTGAAAACTGCGATAATTCATGCCAGTGACGCCGGCCGTGCCCTCGACCCTGAAATTGACAGGGCAGCTCTGCGCGAGCGCAGGCGTTGCACAAGCCAGCAGAATGAACGCGCTGACAATGACAGATGGTTTGAACATGTTTCCTCCAATTTTCAGTTTATATGTAAACTATCTCACATGCCTGACCCAGCGGCAAGCCAGCCAGAACGCCGCATTGAATGCATCGGACAGCGAAAGAACGACAGTTGTCTTCCGCCCGGCCCTTCGCTACCCACGCCATGAGGCAACATCGGCGGTGCAAGACCATGTCCTGGCGCGACTTCTGGAACGGCGATCATGCCATCTATGTTAATATGCGTCACATGGCGCTGCACTACAAGCGCATCGCTGATGACATTGTCGTGTTGCTGCCATCGCGCGATGCCGTCGTGCTGGATCATGGCAGTGGCGAGGCGCTCTCGGCTGACCGGATCGCTACCCATTGCCGCCAGCTGATCCTTTGCGATTCGGCGCCCAATGTCCGCGCCCGCATTGTGGCGCGCGCCGTGAACGAGCCAAAGATCAGCGCCATCGCGCCCGAGGACGTCGTAACGCTGGCTGATGACAGCCTCGATCTCGTGGTCGCGAACTCGCTGCTCCAATACCTCTCGCGCGACGAACTGAAGACCATGCTCAAACTCTGGCAGGCCAAGCTGAAGCCCGGCGGCACGCTGGTGGTGGCCGACATTTTGCCGCCCGATCTGAGCCCGCTGACAGACGCCAAAGAACTGCTGAGCTTCGCCTTCAAGGGCGGCTTCTTCTTTGCTGCGCTCACCGGCCTCGTCCGCACCGCCCTCTCGGATTATCGCCGCATCCGCGCGACGCTCGGGCTGTCATCCTACACGCAAGCTGACATCACGGCTTTGCTGACCGAGGCCAGTTTCACGGACGTTACAAAACGCACCAACCTCGGCCACAACCCGCACCG
>JANMMX010000397.1:0-2543 GCA_031373605.1 Allobosea sp.
TGGTGTGTTGCGCCATCCAGCACAAAGCGGCCCTCAGCGATCCGGTTGGCAAAGCGCCCGGCAATCGCGCCGAAATGCGGCGAATGCTTCAGGTAGCTTTCGAGATCGGGAAAGCCCAGCACGACGCGTTGCAACGTGTCGCTTACTGGCACCTGCATGTCGCGCACGACCGCGCCCCATTCCATGATGGTGGCCGTTGCGCCCGCCTGTGAGCGGAGCACGACTTCGCGAACAGGTGTGCCGTCTGAGAGATGGCCGAGGATGATGTGACCAGGTGCGGATGGATTCGTCATTGATTGCCGGGGTGCCTTGCGATGGGTTCTGCTGGACTTTGTGTATCACGCCCACAGCAACTGTCACGGAGATGACATCTCGAAACCTTAGCAGGATTCGCACCGGGCCTGATGATGTCGCAACTCCCCAAGATCTCCATTTCGGCCATCTTCAAAGGGCTGAATGACCGAACCATTCTCGCGCTGGGGCTAACACAGACCCTTGGCTACGGGACCCTGTATTACGCCTATGGTGTGCTTGCTCCGGCCATCAGCCGCGAGTTCGGTGTCGGGATTGACTGGTTCTTTGGCGCTTTCACCATCGGGCTGTTGCTGGGTGGCCTCATCGCACCGGTCGTCGGGCGCGAACTGGACAAGCGCGGTGCGCGACAGATCATGACTGCGGGGTCGGTCGGCGCGGCAATCGCGCTGGTGATCTGCGCGTTATCCCCCAACATCTGGGCGTTCTCAGCCGCCGTCATTCTGGCGGAGGCAGCCTCTTGCCTTGTGCTGTACGAGGCGGCCTTCGCTGGCCTGACGCAGATGTACCGGCATGAGGCGCGGCGCGGCATCACCCTCATTACGCTGATCGCCGGCTTCGCATCCACGATCTTCTGGCCGCTGACACAGTGGATGCTGGGAGCACTCGATTGGCGCTGGACGCTCGTCGTCTTTGCCATCGTCCATCTGCTGGTTTGTGCGCCACTTCATCATGCTGTGTTGCGACCCGCCACACCGGGGCCGAAACCAGAAGACGCGTCCCCTTCCGGGACTGTAGAACCGCCCACGCTGGCAGGGGCTGAACGGCGCCGGGCCCTCGTGATCTTCACGCTGTCGGTCGTGATCGCCGGAATCGTGACTTCGGCTTTCCCTGTCCACATGCTGCGCATCATCGAGAATGAAGGCTTTACTGCCGAGACCGCGGCGCTGATCGCCATGGTGATGGGTCCTGCGCAGGTCCTGGCGCGCCTGCTTGAAGTTATAGGCGGCCATCGCTTTGATCCGCTGATGACCGGGCGTATCGCACTGCTGGCATTGACGGGCGCGGTTGCCCTGCTGCTCGCCACGCCGGGCTCGCTGGCCACCGCCATCATTTTTGCAGCGCTCTATGGCATCGCCCAAGGTCTGACAACGATTGCGCGCGCAACTGTTCCCCTTCAGCTCTTTGGAGCGACGGGCTACGCAACGCTTGTTGGCCGCATCACGGGGTGGCGCTTTCTGGCCAATGCGGCAAGCCCGTTCCTGTTTGCCTCAGCCATGACGCATCTGGGCATGGACGCGGCCCTCTGGGCCTGTGCTGCCATTTCGGCGACGGCTTTTGGCCTGTTCCTGATGCTGCGCGCGCCACGACCTGCTTCGAGCTAGCCACCGAAGCGGATGCCATCGGCATCTGTATGCACGAAGTCATTGCCCTTGTAGGCTAATGGTACACCGCGCGTTCGGGCACAGGCATAGGCGAAACAGTCACCCAGGTTGAGGCGGGCTGCGTGTCCTGTCGTGCGATGATAGGTTGAGGCGCAAGCGTGAGCGACGCGCATCTCTGCCTCTCCAATCGGTATCACCGAAGCCGTGATGCCGCCGAGCCATTTCATGACGATGGCATGAGCGTCGTTGATGGATATGCCCCAGAGCACAGCCACGCGGGTGGAGACTTCGAACACTGCTAAGGGTGACGTGACCACCGCGCCAGAGGCTTCGATTGCGCCATGGATCGCCTGCTCTTCCGGCTCGCCTGCAAGACAGGCGACGATCACTGACGCATCGAGGAACATCATGTATCGCCGTATTCGCGATCCCAGAAGTCCTTGTGGGTCAGGCCGTCATCCTTGAACTGTCCAGCAAGGTTCAGTCCCGCACGCGCCTCCCGGGTCGCGGTTTCGATCGCTGCCCTGCGACTTGCCGCGTGCTCGCGCTCCATTTTCAGAGCGTAGCCAACGGCCTCCTGCAAGCTGCAGTCCAGGCGCTTAGCGAGCGCCCGCACCTGTCTGTCGATATCGGGGTCGCGAACCAGAATGGACATGAGACCTGCCAAACATCATATGATATCAATGGAAGATATCACACTGGATGATGCCCGGCAAACACCCCTCACCAGCTGCCCGTATTGGCCATGCTGGCCCAGGGCTCGGCAGGCGTTTTGGCATCGCCCTTCTGCAGCAGCTCGATCGAGATCAGGTCTGGCGAGCGGATGAAGGCCATGTAGCCGTCACGCGGCGGGCGGTTGATGGTGACGCCCTTGGCCATCAGATCGGCGCAGGTGGCGTAGATGTC
>JANMMX010000444.1:0-1693 GCA_031373605.1 Allobosea sp.
GCTGAAGAACACCACAGGCCTGAGCCCGCTGGAGCTTGGCGACTCGGACGCATTGCAGGTTGGCGATCTGGTCCTCGCCATCGGCAATCCGTTCGGCGTCGGCCAGACAGTGACGCAAGGCATCGTATCGGCGCTGGCACGAACGCAGGTCGGCATTTCGGACTTCCAGTCTTTCGTGCAGACCGATGCCGCAATCAACCCTGGAAATTCCGGCGGCGCGCTGGTCGACATGGCCGGGCGTCTGATCGGCATCAACACCGCCATTTTCTCGAAATCGGGTGGCAGCCACGGCATCGGTTTCGCCATTCCAGCGGCCATGGTCAAGGTCGTGATCGATTCTGCCCGCAATGGCAGTTCGACCGTCCGCCGCCCGTGGTTTGGTGCGCGCCTGCAGGTGCTGACGGCAGATGTCGCCGATGGCCTGGGGCTCGACAGGCCAACCGGCGCGCTGGTGGCAGGCGTCGTCGAGAAAAGCCCGGCGGCAGATGCAGGCCTGCGCCGTTCCGATGTGATCCTGGCCATCGACGGCGCCACTGTCGATGATCCGGAAGCGTTCGGCTATCGTTTTGCCACCAAGGCTCTGGGCGGCAATGCCTCGGTCACGGTGCTGCGCACTGGCCGGCGCATTGTCATCCCGGTCAAGCTGAGCGTGGCTCCCGAAAGCCGCCCGCGAGACAAGCTGACGATTACCGCCCGCTCGCCGCTGACAGGCGCGACCCTGATGAACATGTCGCCAGCTGTCGGCGAAGAGCTGTCGATCGATGCGGTGGCAGATGGCGTTGTCATTTCCGAGTTGGAAGACAACAGCCCGGCAGCCCGCATCGGCTTCCAGAAGGGCGATCTCGTGACCGCAATCAACGGTGCGCGGGTCACCACTTCGCGCGAGGTCGAGGTCGCCACGCGCGAGCGCAAGCGCAGCTGGGACATCACCATCACGCGCGAGGGCCGCTCGATCACCTCGACCTTCGGCGGCTGATGTGGCCAATCTGTTCTCCGCCTCCGGGCTTGACCAGTCTGGCCCACGCCCTCTGGCGGACCGATTGCGCCCGGCGACATTGGCGGAAGTTGCAGGGCAAGAACACCTGACAGGCCCGGAAGGTGCACTGACCCGCCTGCTGGCGTCGGGCAGCATCGGCAGCCTGATTTTCTGGGGGCCACCCGGCACTGGCAAAACCACGGTCGCACGGCTGCTGGCAAAGCAGACCGATTTCGCATTTGAGCAGATCAGCGCGATTTTCTCGGGCGTGGCTGACTTGAAGAAGGTCTTCGAGCAGGCACGCAGCCGGCGCATCACCGGCGTATCGACCTTGCTGTTCGTCGACGAGATTCACCGTTTCAACCGGGCACAGCTCGATGCCTTCTTGCCCGTGATGGAAGACGGCACGATCACGCTGATTGGTGCAACGACCGAGAACCCGTCCTTTGCGCTGAATGCGGCCCTGCTCTCGCGCGCCCGCGTGCTGACCTTCCATGCGCTTGATGAGGCGGCCATTCTGGCGCTGCTGGCCCGCGCTGAAGCGCATGAGGGCAAGCTGTTGCCGCTGGATGATGACGCGCGGCTTGCTCTGGCCCGCATGGCCGACGGCGATGGCCGCGCCGTGCTGACTCTGGCCGAAGAACTCTGGCGCGCGGCACGGCCCGGTGAGAGCTTCGATACGGCGCGGCTGGCCGAGATCATCCAGCGTCGCGCACC
>JANMMX010000445.1:0-3235 GCA_031373605.1 Allobosea sp.
GCAAGCCAGCAGATCCAGGGCGTCACGACGCCTGCAATGGCACCCTGAATGATGGAAGCCGGAGACGAGAACAGCGAGGCGACGACCAGCTTGTATTCGGCCAGGTCACGCTCGCTCCAGGGCTGCATGCCGATGCGTGTCATCAGGCGCGCTTGCAGCGCACTGAAACCGCGTTCTTTTGAAGAGGCCTGCCCTGCCATTGCCCACCATCGCAGCGCCGGCCAGCCTTTCACAGCGCCGGACGCGATTGTCCCGGCCTGTCCATAAGCCATGAAAGTAAATGAGTTGCTCCAGATGGCGGCTGGTGCCCGAAAATAATGAACGGGGAAAGGTGCTTAGCCTTCAGTCAACTGCTTCGACCACCAGCGCGGCATCCGTCTGCTGCAAGGGTGCCAGGTTCCGCAACCCGAAGCTGCGCGCCAGCAAGCGATCCTGCGTTTGCGCGATGCGCTGCAGCTTCGAAATGGCAGCAGGGCTCAGGCGCAGCATGCAGTCGGTCCAGAGCTGGCCCAGGCCTTCCAGCTCACTGCGAAGATCGCCCGCTCGGCGGTTGAAGGCGGTGAACAGCGCCGTCTTCGCCGAATGCATTGGCAGGCTGTCTGCCGCATACTTGCGCAGCCAGGCCTCGCCGGTTCCGGCAGGCACCACGGCTTCGAGACCGCCCTGACTCATGAATGCCTCGGCGCTCAGCTCAAGACCGGACATAAGCATGCGCTCGGCCGCAACATTGCCCATCCGGCGCGACAGGATCGCCACCGCCGTGATCGGGAAATGGTTGAACTTGATCTCGGGATAGACAAACGAGGCCTGCTCTTCGGCAATCATGACATTGCAGGAGCGGGGCGCATCAATGCCGCCACCAACCGCGCGGGCATGGATCGTCGACATGGTGACCACGAGGCCATTCAGGCCGCTGGCATTCCAGACCGCGCCTTCCACAGCGAGCCGCGCATATTCGGCCAGCGCCGCGCGGTCATTGCGGGCAAGGCAATCAAGATAGAAGTCGAGGTCGCCGCCAAGCGTGAAGACCGGGCCCGTGCCGCGGAAGGCCAGAAACCGCACAGGCGCCAGATGATAACGATCCGGCGCACCCCACAGATGGTAGATGGCCTTCTGAACCTTGCAGAGCGACTCCAGCAGCTGGATCGTGAAAACGGGCTTGAGCTCGGGCTTGATCGTGACCCAGAGCGTCTTGATCTCGCTCTCGTAGGCCAGCTCGATCTCGGGCAGGAAACCGGCACGGTGGCGGATCGCACCAACAACGTCGCTGCTGTCGATTGAGGCGGCGTTCAGCTCGCCAAGAGGCGGAACCTGCACTTGAAACATTGTGAAACTGCCCCGAAAACCACAAGCCCCTGTATGGTCAGAATAACTAAAGTTAATGAAACGTAAACAGGAAGCTTAATGTATAGTTAACTCCAACACGCCGCATTATTGATCGAAATCAACATTTCCTGCCTCGAACTCATGCATCTGGGCAGCGCAGCCCGATAACGGAACGGAACATCCGCGAAAATGACTGCTCCTGAAGGATTCACTGCCCGGCCATGATCCGCATTGCGCTGTACCAGCCTGACATTCCGCAGAATGCAGGCACCATCATCCGGCTTGCGACATGCCTCGGGCTGGCGGTCGACATCATCGAGCCTGCTGCCTTTGATGCGTCCGACCGCAACTTCCGGCGCGCCGGGATGGACTATCTGGAGCGCGCAACCGTGATGCGACACGTGTCCTGGCAGTCCTTCCTCGATTGCAGCGCGGCCCGAACGGGGACAACGGTTGCGCCTCGCATCGTGCTGGCGGAGACCGACGGTGCCGCGATCCATACCGGGTTTGCCTTCCGGGACAGTGACATCATCCTGCTGGGGCGCGAGTCGGCAGGCGTGCCAGACGCGGTGCGCGCGGCCTGTCATGCCAGCGTGCGCATTCCGCAGAGCGAGGGCACACGCTCGATCAATGTCGCGCTTGCAGCGGCGATGATTGTCGGCGAAGCCTTGCGGCAGACGGGCGGTTTCGCGACAGATGCGTTGCATTCACCAAGCCTCGACACCTGATTCACACCGGATGGACATGAATATGACCGCGCAGATGACAGCCGCAGAGGCGATGAAGCCCAAGGCGGAAAGCTGGTTTCAGGACCTTCGCAACCAGATCTGCGCCGCGTTCGAACAACTGGAGGCAGAGGCGCAAGGCCCCTTCCCGACCGAGGCCGATCAGCCCGGTCGCTTCACCCGCACACCGTGGCAGCGGCTGAACCATGATGGCGCCGAAGGCGGCGGCGGTGTCATGTCCATGATGTCAGGCCGCATCTTCGAGAAGGTCGGCGTGCATTGTTCGACGGTGTTTGGCACATTCCAGCCTGAATTTGCCGGGCAAATCCCGGGTGCGGCCGAAGACCCGCGCTTCCATGCCACCGGCATTTCGCTGATTGCCCATCCCTGGAACCCCAACATCCCGACCGTGCACATGAACACGCGCATGGTGGTGACCACGAAGCCCTGGTTCGGCGGTGGGGCGGACCTCACGCCTGTGCTGTCACGTCGCCGCACGCAGGAAGATGCTGACAGTCACGCCTTTCATGCAGCGATGGAAGCGCCCTGCACCACACATGGCCGTGACTATGCCCACTACAAGCAATGGTGCGACGAGTATTTCTACCTGCCCCACCGCAAGGAGCCGCGCGGCATTGGCGGCATTTTCTACGATTATGTCTGGACCGGCGATCCAGAGGCCGATTTCGCCTTCACGCAAGCCGTAGGCCGCGCATTCCTGGGAATCTACCCGCAGATTGTGCGCAGCAACTGGGACAGGCCCTGGACGGACGCTGACCGGCGCGAGCAGCAGGTGCGGCGCGGACGCTATGTCGAATACAACCTGCTCTACGACCGCGGCACGATCTTTGGCCTGAAAACCGGCGGCAATGTCGATTCTATCCTCTCAAGCATGCCGCCAACCGTCCGCTGGCCCTGACCCTCAGGATAGGTGCGCGGCCAGAACCGCTTCCAGCAGCGCGGTCTGATCCTCGATGCTGGCCGGGCAGCCCGCCTCGATCCACTGATCGCGCAAGGCGGCCAGCAGCGCGCCCGTCGTCCCGCCCGGCGCGACATTGCGTGCCATGAGGTCGCGGCCTGACAGAAGCAGTTCGGGCGTGGCGCGCAATTGGTTGCCCAGAGCGTCTGCCTCACCTTGCCGGCACCCTCTCGCGACAACCGACAGCGCCAGCACCACTTCCGGC
>JANMMX010000449.1:0-1987 GCA_031373605.1 Allobosea sp.
GCATGGCCGCTGACATCTCCCGCTGGAAAGCCCGGAATGTCGCGATAGGGCAGCGAAACGGCATCCTCCAGCTCCTCGACCAGACTGCCCAACCCCGTGCCGAGCACGAAGACGCAATCGATCCGGCAGCCCGGTCGCAAGGCCGCCACCCTGTCAGCAGCGCGCTGGAACAGCTCGTCATGGTGTGTGGCGTGATGAGGAGTGGCCTGCGCTTGCATCATGGCTCCAGATTGGAAGGTCCAAAGGAGGCTGGCAACAGCTCTTCCAGCGTGAAGACCTGACGGATGCCTGCGAGGTCAGCAATGGCAATGGGCGTTGTCGGCCCGGCAAACTCGCGGATGCGCTGGCGGCAGGCGCCGCAGGGCGTGACCAGCTCGCGGCCTTCGCCCAGAACCACGATGGCGGCAATGCGCGTGCCGCCACCGGCGATCATGGCCGAAATGGCGCCGGCTTCCGCGCAGGCGCCGACCGGATAGGCGGCATTCTCGACATTGCAGCCGGAAAAGATGCGCCCTTCGCCATCGCACAGGGCCGCACCTACCTTGAAATGTGAATAGGGCGCGTGTGCGCGCGGCTGGACAGCGCGCGCCGCCTCGAACAGGGCGTCAAGCCCGGCGGGATGCACCTGCGTCACGCTAGCGCTCCTTCACATAGGGCAGGCCCGCCGCCTTGGGCGGGGTCGCCTTGCCGATGAAGCCCGCCAGCAGCACGACGGTCATGATGTAAGGCATGGCCTGCATCAGTTGCACCGGCACCTGGCCGATGCCCGGCAGCACGACACCCTCGATCCGGATGGCGATGGCATCCAGCAGGCCGAACAGGAAACATGCGCCAAGCGCCCGCCACGGCTTCCAGTTGGCAAAGATCAGCGCCGCCAGCGCAATGAAGCCCTTTCCGGCCGTCATGTGCGGCAGAAAACTGGCCGATTGCGAGACCGCGAGATAGGTGCCCCCCAGCCCGCACAACAACCCGCAGATGATGACGCCGGCATAACGCAGGCGCGTGACGGAAATGCCGGCCGTGTCGACCGCAGCCGGGTTCTCGCCGACAGCCCGCAGGCGCAGACCAAAGCGCGTGCGGTCGAGCACGTACCAGGTGGCGACCGCTGACAGCAGCGCGAGATAGACCGGTGCGGCATGGCCCGAGAGAATCTCCTCATAGAGGAGGCCGAAGACCGGCACATCCTTCAACTGATTGGCGAATGGGAAAGTGATGTCGGGAAACCGCGCCGCGCCATCGAGCGGCGGTGTGCGCCCGCCCTGTCCGAACCAGGCATTGCCGATGATGGCAGTTAGGCCGGCGGCCAGCATGTTGATGGCCACGCCCGAGACAATCTGGTTGCCGCGCTGGCTGATGACGGCAAAGCCGTGGACAAGCGCCAGCGCGAGCGACCCCGCCATGCCCGCCGCCAGCCCGATCCAGGCCGATTGCGTGGCAAAGGCTGCTGCTGCCGAGGTGAAGGCCGCCATCAGCATCTTGCCCTCAAGGCCGATGTCGACCACGCCCGATTTTTCGGACCAAAGCCCGGCGAGGCAGGCGCAGAGCAACGGCGTCGACAGCCGTATGGCGGAATCGATCACGACAGCGATGGAGGCGAGCATGTCCATCCGCGTCAGGCCTCTCGCGTCCGAAGGAACAGCTTGCTCACCAGTGTCCGGAACAGCCCATCGAGCGCACCAGCAAACAGGATGACCACGCCGCCGATCACCACCACCATGTCGCGCGTGATCGCGGGCTTGTCGAAGGCAAGCTCTGCTCCGCCCTGATAGAGAATGCCGAACAGCAGCGCCGCCAGCGCAATGCCGACAGGGTGGCCGCGCCCCATCAGCGCCACCGCGATGCCGACAAAGCCATAGCCTGCCGTGAATTCCAGCAGCAGCCGGTGCTGCACGCCCAGCACCTCGTTGACAGCAAGCCCGCCAGCCAGCGCGCCCGAGATCGACATGGCGACCATGGTGATGCGCTGCGGCGAAATGCCGGCATAGGC
>JANMMX010000035.1:0-3200 GCA_031373605.1 Allobosea sp.
GCTGCGCACGCGCGTCTCGTTCGATGTCGGCATTCGCGAACTGGGCGGCCAGCCGATGATGGTGACAGGCCGCGAGATCGAGCTGGGTGAGCGAGAAAGCATCGCCGACACCGCCCGTGTGCTGTCGCGCTATGTCGATGCAATCATGATCCGCATGCTGGATCATGATGCTTTGGTCGAACTGGCCAGCCACGCCACCGTGCCGGTCATCAACGGGCTGACCAAGCGCCAGCATCCCTGTCAGGTCATGGCCGACATCATGACCTTTGAGGAGCATCGCGGCCCGATCAAGGACCGCCGCATTGCCTGGACCGGCGATTCCAACAATGTGCTGACATCATGGATTCAGGCCTCCACCCGCTTCGGCTTCGAGATGCAGATCGCGACGCCCGAAGAGCTGGCGCCCAACCCCTCACTGGTGACATGGGCCCGCCAGAACGGCGCAAAGCTGACCTTGACCACCCGGCCGGAAGCGGCGGTGGAGGGCTCTGATTGCGTGATCACCGATTGCTGGGTTTCGATGGGCGATGAAGAAGGCACCCGTCACAACCTGCTGCGCCCTTATCAGGTGGATGAGCGGTTGTTGGCGCGCGCCAGCAAGGATGCCGTCTTCATGCACTGCCTGCCCGCATGCCGGGGCGAAGAGGTGACGGATGGTGTAATGGACGGCCCGCAGTCGGTCGTGTTCGACGAGGCCGAAAACCGCCTGCATGCGCAGAAGGGCATTCTCGCCTGGTGCTTCGGCGCCGTGAACGCATGAGCGAGGTTGGCCGCCCCAGCGCTGAAGACGGCGCGCCGCTGCTCTACATTCCGGAGGCGGAAGCAGGCGATGATCGCGTCGTGCCCTTTGCCGTGCCGGCCCTCGACATAAGAGGCCGCGTCATCCGCCTGGGCGATGCGCTCAATCTGGTGCTCGACCGTCATGCCTATCCCGATCCTGTCTCCCGCGTGCTGGGCGAAGCCGCGACGCTGACCGTGCTGCTCGGCACCGCGCTCAAGTTCGAAGGCCGCTTCCAGCTGCAGACCAAGACCGATGGCGCGATCTCGATGCTGGTGGTGGATTTCACTGCACCAGACCAGTTCCGCGCCGTCGCCCGCTTTGATTCAGAAAAGCTGGAGGCGGCGCAAGCCACACAGAACGTCAGCACAGCCAAGCTGCTCGGCCATGGCCATCTGGCAATGACGGTCGATCAAGGCGCCGAAATGTCGCGTTACCAGGGCGTGGTGGCGCTGGAGGGCCAGGGTCTGGAGGAAGCGGCTCACCAGTATTTCCGCCAGTCCGAGCAGATCCCCACCCGAATCCGGCTGGCTGTTGGCGAAGTCGTCACCGGTGGCCGCCGCCATTGGCGCGGCGGGGCGCTGATGGTGCAGTTCATGCCGCAATCGGCTGACCGCATGCGCGCCGCCGATCTGCCGCCCGGCGATGCGCCGCAGGGCAGCGACTATCTGACGGATCTCGAAGGTGCAGATGTCGACGGTGATGGTGTGCGCGACGACTCATGGATTGAGGCTCGCTCGCTGGTCGGCACCATCGAGGATCACGAATTGCTTGACCCCTCGCTGGCCAGCGAAAGCCTGCTTTACCGCCTGTTCCACGAGCGCGGCGCCCGCGTTTTCGAGGCGCAGGCCGTCCACGAGGAATGCCGCTGCTCGCGCGAGCGCATCATGGGCATGCTGAAAGGCTTTTCGCCCAAGGACCGCCACGACATGATCGCCGATGACGGCCAGATCGGCATCACCTGCGAGTTCTGCTCGCGGCGTTATGAGTTCGATCCGGCGCAGGTGGAAGCGGAGGTTGGGGCGCAGTGAAAGCTGTTGGCTGCCTAATTCAAGATTTGTCTGCCATTCTCAGGCTGTTTTGGGTCAGTCAGCGCAAGGCCCAGAGATAAGCCACAGTCGCCGCGCTACCGAGCATGGTTCTCACCGCATGGAGCCGAGCCCAAGCTTCCAGCATCGTGCGAGACGCCGGACCGGCATCACTTTCTGCAATGGCTTGGAGCTTGTTGTTGGTGGGCATGATGCCGAGCAATGTATACGGCCAGTTTGCCAGGATGAGGATCGCGCCGACAACCCAACGCCAGTCCATTCCCAGCCATGCCGTGAGCAGACCCAGCGCACCAGATATCGCAGCTAGACTCGACTGCATGGTGTAGCCAGCGGAATAACTCGGTTTCCATTGCTTGAGCAGGTTCCTGTCATCGAGCCCAAGCCGCGCGGGGTGCTCGGCAAAATTGATGTAGAACGCCGCGCCCGCGAATGCTGCTGCGAGAGCCAAGGCCAGATGGCCAGTCAGCATTGAATTTCTCCGCTAAATGGGAATACGCCATAATCAGATGCTACGACAAATGTGATCTGTTGACGCAACAAGCGCAAGCTGGGAACGTTGGGGTCGGACACAAGACCCCGTCAGACAAGAGCACGTTTGGGTCGCGCTTATTTTGTGCCGTGCACAAATCAAGATTTATGCAACAGCCGTCCATTAGGGATGGTCGCCCTGTTTGCCGGATGGCTGCCCTTTGCAGGCTGCGACCGCTTCATTCGAAAACCAGATCGTCAGGCTGCCACGATTGCGTAGGCCGGCCTCATACGCCCACCAGTTCGTGATCTGGTACTTCTGCCGCGGGATGCGGTGACGGACGGCGGCGCGAAGTTTGAACGGCATGTGCTGGATCCGGTAAGCGAAAACAGCTCCGCTGTGCCATGCGATGACTTAAAGAAACTGCAAAGCCCGCTTTCATGCACCAGAATCGGTTTTTACGCAGATCGAATTTTAAGCTTCGTGCTGTAGACGTCCGCTAATCCAACCCCGAGGAGGCCTCTACGTGACTGGTCAGAAACCCGAGCAAAAACATGTCCTCGTTGGCGGGGCCACAGGCTTCTTCAGAAATCTCTTCGGCTCGATTCTAAGCGACCTGATAAAGCTTGTGATCATTTTTGCGCTTGGTACGCTCGGCGGAACGGTGATCTGCCTCTACTATGGGTTTCCACTCGTCTTTTCCGTCATTGGCGGTATCGCAGTTTTTGCTATCGCCGTGGCAGCCTTCATGGCATCCTGACATCTGAGATTTGCGGTCCGTGCCGAGCTAAAAAACCAAATACTGCATAATCCAAGAATTACGCACCAGACCTAACCCCCTGTGCCGCCTGCCCCCTTTTGGTGCACAACTCCGGTGCAAAAAGCCAAAGCCCCCCTTACCAGC
>JANMMX010000104.1:0-8581 GCA_031373605.1 Allobosea sp.
ATCTTGATGAGGATGCGCTCGCGCCCGATGCCGCGCGCGGCATAGGCAGCGATGATCTCGCGCGCCTTGGCAATCGTGGCGGCTGTATCGAAGGACAGATCGGCATCGACCTCGGTCGAGACGCGGCCTGGCACGATCTTCGTCAGTTCGGCCCCGAAGGTGACAGCCAGCCGGTCACAGACGGCGCTGGTCCGGGCCTCGACCGTACCGCCTTGCGCGCGGCCCCAGGCAATGGCCTCGTCAACCAGCGCGGCATAGGCGGGGGTCTCGACCGCCTTCAGGATCAGCGTCGGGTTGGTGGTGCAATCGACCGGCTTGAGGCGGCGCACGGCCTCGATGTCGCCCGTGTCGGCAACCACGGTCGTCATGGCACGCAACTGCTCAAGTTTGCTCGCGGTCATTCCGGGATCCATTCTGGCAAGGGACGGGGTGTGCAATCTGCCGCTAGACAAACCATCAGGCAGGTTCTGTCAAACGGTGGGCCGGGCTTTTGCGAAAGGAGAGGCTGACAACAACCCCGTCAGCCCTTGGTTGCGCCCTGCGTAAGCCCTGAGACCATGTAGTTGCGGAAGGTGTAATAGATCACCACCGGCGGCAGCGCGTAGATCAGTCCCGTTGCCATCAGGATGTGCCAGGGGCTGTCATCTGCACCCAAGAACAGGCCGAGCGCAACCGCGAGCGTCACTTCTTTTTCGCTGGAGAGCAGCAGGAAGGCATAGAGATACTCATTCCAGGCGAGCAGCAGCGCATAGATGCCGATGGCCACCATCGAAGGCTTCATCAGCGGCAGATAGACCATCCGGAAAATCTGGAACGGTGTCGCGCCATCGATCACGGCCGCCTCGTCAAGCTCGGCCGGCAGCTTGTCGGAAGCCTGCTTCAGCACCCAGATCGCATAGGGCGACGCCAGCGCGATCATGGCGAAGATGAGGGCGGCCTGCGTGTTCAGGATGCCGTAATTGCCCATGGTCTTGTACATCGGAACGGCGAGAAACGCGGCAGGGATGAGATAGGTCGCGAGCGCCAGGTTCATGATGATGCCGCCGCCGCGCACTTTCAGGCGGCTGATGGCGAAGGCTGCGAAAGTCGAGACAAACAGCGTGGCAACGCCCACTGTGACGGCGACGAACACACTGTTCCACATCTGTAACCAGAACTTGTTGAGGTAATAGTGCTTCTGGCCGAAGACGATCTCGAAATTCTGCAGCGTCGGTTTGGAGGGCCAGAGATTGCCCTCGAACATCGATTTCTCGCCGGCGATCGACAGGATGAAGAGGTGATAGATCGGGATCAGCGTCCAGAGCAGAACCGGGATCGCGATCAGGATCAGCCGACCCTCCGCCATCCAGCCGCGCAGGCCGCCGCCTCTTGCCATATCCGGGCTGGCTGCTCCGCTCATGGTGCGATCCTCATGCCTTGGCTTCCTTCTGCAGGCGCCGCACCATGAAGAACACCATGGGCAGGATGAACGGCATCGCGACAATGATCGAGGCTATGCCAAGATCGAGCTTGTCGATGCGCAGATAGCGCACGCCCAAGGTCGCCAGCACGTGGGTCTTGTCACCCGGCCCGCCGCCCGTGAGCAGATAGACGCTGTTGAAATCGCCCAATGTCCAGATCATCGAGAGGATGGTCGAGGTGATGTAAAGCGTCGCCAGCGACGGCCAGGTGATGTGGATGAACTGCTGCCAGCGCGAGGCGCCATCGACGGAGGCTGCCTCATAAAGATCCTGCGGAATGGCGAGCCGACCAGTGATGAGGATCAGCGTCCAGAACGGCAGCGACTTCCACATGTGGACGACGATGGCGGCACCAAAGGCCAGTGTCGGGTCATTCAGCCAGTTGGGACCGTCCAGGCCGGTGAATTTGAAAATCTGCGCGTTGATGAGGCCCCATTCCGGGTTCAGGAGAAAGCGGAACGACAGGATGGTCGGGATCGACGGCATGGCCCAGGGCAGGATGAAGATGACCAGCAGCACACGGATCCAGGGGCGCTGCGTCACGAAAAACCCGGAGAGAAACAGAGCGATCAGGAACTTCAGGTTCACCGCGATCATCAGGAACAGCACGGTGTTGATCGCGGCTGTCGAGAAGGCCGGATCCTGAAAGAGCTGGCGGTAGCTGTTGGGGTTTGTGCCCAGCCAGAGGCCATAGAGCACGGGGTAGGCGACAAAGGCGGCAAAGACGAGGATGTAGGGAATGAGCATCAGGAAGCCAGCCGAGAACAGGCCATCACTGCGCAGCTTCTGCGCGCTTATCGTGCGCGGCAATGTTGTCGCGATGGCTGACATGCAGGGCTCCCGGTGTTGCACGCATGGCCTGAAAACAGGTGCGTTCTGATCTCTGTCCGCGAACAGGCAGCGGAACTGGCCGGGCGTTTTGCCCGGCCAGTTCATGGTGCAGGTCAGATCAACCGGCGATCTGCTTGACGCGGGCAATCATCTCGTCGACCGCAGCCTCAGGCGTGATCTTGTCCTGAATGACGCGCTGCATCGATTTGGCCCAGACGTTCTCGGCATTCACCGCAGTGAACTTGTAGTTGTAGACGAACTGGAACGGCACGGTGCCTTCCGAGAACTGGCGGTGGACGACGGCGCGATGCTTGTCACCCGACGACCAGAACGGCGACTTGGTGGCGGCAATCGTGGTCGGATACCAGCGGCCCAGCGAACCTTCGATGAAGGGACGCAGGTTCTCATCCTTCATCATGAAGGCCATGAACTCCTTGCCGCGCTTCTTGTTCTTGGCGTCGGCGAAGACCACCGCCGTCTTGGTGGCGGCGAGGTTCGGGATCACCGAGCCATCTGGCTTGTTGGGCCATTTGGTGGTGGCGATCTGCTGCTCGTAATTGGTCTTGGCCTGGGCGCGCTGCTCGGCAGTGAGCGACTGGTTGGTCATGTCGTCCAGCCATTTGGCGGCAATGGAGATGGTCGCATTGTGCGTCATCACCGTCTGCTTGCCGTGGAAGGCGACGTTGTTGTCCGGGTCAAGCCAGTTCACCGATGAGGGCGGCGTGCAGTTCTTGGCCAGGATCGAGGTGTAGAACTTCAGCGCCTCGGTCATGGCGGCCTTGTTCTTGGGCTGATCGAGCACGATCTTGCCGCTCTCGTCGACGATCTGGGCATTGTAGGCCGAGGCCACCATCAGGAACGAATAGAAGGTGTCAGATGCAGCCACGCCGAGCGGATGGCCGATGGCGAAAACACGCTTGCCCTGGGCACGCAGTGCAGGCTGCACCTTGTCACACCAGAAGCCCCAGTAGCCGGCCCAATCGGTCGGGATATCGCTTTCCTTGAAGCCGGCATCGGTCAGCATGTCGCGCCAGTAGTTGATATGGATGGTCTGCCGCTGCACCGGCATGGCGTAATAGGCCTTGGTGTTGGTCTTGCCATTGAGCAGCAGGGTTGTGGCCAGCGCATCCGGCACAAACTCGGCCTTCATCGCGTTGACGGTGTCCGACAGGTCTTCAAGCTTGCCTTCGAAGGCCCATTTGCCGGTGGTGCGGAAATCATAGGTGGTGCAATAGCCGACATCCGGCGGCGTTCCGGCCTCGACCGAGCCGACCGACTTGGTGATGCAATCTTCCGTCGAATAGAGCGACAGCTCGACCTTCACGCCGGTCTGCTTCTGGAATTTGTCGATCATCGACAGAAGCGCATCATCCTCGGCCTTGTAGAAGCCCTTGGTGAACCAGACGGTCAGGGTTTCCTGTGCAACAGCAGCGCCGGACCACCCGGCGGCAATGGCGGCAAAAGCGGCGCCAGTCACAAGCTTCTTCATTGTCTTCATGTCTACCTCCCGTTTTAAACGTTTTAAAAGCACGTTTCCCCGTGCCTTGTTGCAAAGGTAAGCCTGAACGGGCTGGCGAGACAAGCGCTATTCTGCGCCATCGCCACACAAGGCCCGCAGACTTGCGCATGCTGTTTTTGCATCGCTTCCTGTGGCTGAATGTCATCGAATTGTCGTGGGAACGCTCTAGCGCCACGCCCAACATTCATTCATTCCATCCAGTCTGGAGATTTTCGATGCTGAACCGCATGTCCTTTTGCGCAGGTATGGCTGCCCTGCTGTTGGCTGGCTCCCTTGGCGCGGCTCCTGCCGGTGCGGTGGAAGGCAAGCTGCTGCTGTATACCAGCCAGCCGAACACCGACGCCCAGCAGACGATTGATGCCTTCAAGGCCAAGTATCCCGGCGTGGACGTCTCCTTCGTGCGCGATGGCACCACCCGCCTGATGGCCAAGGTGCGCGCCGAGATCACGGCCGGTCAGGCACAGGCCGATGTGCTGCTGATTGCCGATTCGGTGACAATGGAATCGCTCAAGAAGGAAGGCCGCCTGCTTGCCCACCCGGCAGCTGATGTTGCTGCCTATCCGGCTGGCCTGCATGATCCGGACAAGAGCTGGTTTGCCACCAAGCTCATCACCACCGGCATCGTCTACAACACCAAGGCGACCTTCAAGCCGAGCTCATGGGCAGACCTGACAAAGCCTGAAGCCAAGGGCCAGCTCACCATGCCAAGCCCGCTGACCTCGGGCGCTGCCCTGATCCACACCATGACGCTGACGGGCGTGCTGCCGGGCGGCTGGGGCTATTATGACCAGTTGCGCGCCAATGGTGCGGTGGCGGCTGGCGGCAATGGCGATATTCTGCGCCAGGTCGCGACCGGCGAGAAGCTCTACGGCATGGTCGTCGATTTTCTGCCCTTGCGCGAGAAGGCCAAGGGTTCGCCTGTCGAGTTCGTGTTCCCGAGCGAGGGCGTCTCGGCTGTCACAGAGCCGGTCGCCATCCTCAACACGACCAAGAACGCCGCTGCTGCGAAAGCCTTCGTCGACTTCATCCTGTCGCAGCCCGGCCAGGAGCTGGCCCGCCGTCAGGGCTATGTTCCGGCGCACCCGGCGGTGGCCTTGCCAGAAGGCTTCCCGGCCCGCAGCGCGATCAAGCTGATGAACTTTGATGCGGCCCGCGGCCTTGCCGAGGAAACCTCCAGCCGCAAGCGGTTTGCTGACATTTTCGGCCAGTGACACTGGCCGTTACACCTGAAAGCCAAAGGCGACTGCCTCTCCTCCCGCGGCTTGAAGCGCCGATGGGAGGGCATGGCATTGTTCTGGCGGTCATTGGCATTGCGCTGCTGTTTGGGGCATGGCCTTTCGGCCGCCTGATCCTTGCCGCACTCGCGCCTTCCGGCGCTTTTGCGCCAGAGCTTGCGCTGACCGAAATCACCAGCCGCTCGGCGATGACGGCCACTTGGCACACACTCGAGACCGGGCTTGTGGCGGCGCTCGGCTCCATTCTGCTCGGCGGAGCCGTCGCCATCCTGTTGGCGGTCACCGATATCCGGGGCAAGAAGCCGCTGGCGCTGATCTTCGTGTTTTCGATGATGGTGGCGCCGCAGGTGGCGGCGTTGGCATTCCTGTCGCTGACTGGCCAATCCTCGCCCGTGCTGGGTGCCCTTGGCCTGTCGCCAGCGCCGGGCACGCCCAACCCGCTGGCCGGGCGCTTTGGCATCATGCTGGTGCTGGCGCTGCACCATGCGCCGCTGGTGGCCATCACGCTGTGGGCTGGCCTGCGCACCGTGCCACATCTGCTGATCGAGGCCGCACAGGTCGAAGGTGCAAGCCCTGCCGTGATCGTGAGGCGCATTCTGCTGCCGGTACTTCGCCCGCATCTGGTGGCGGCCTTTCTGGCGGCTTTTGTGGCCGGGATCAGCAATTTCGGCATTCCGGCGCTGCTGGGCATGCCTTCGAACTACCTCACCTTGCCGACGCTGATCTATCGGCGGCTGTCGAGCTTCGGCCCTGCAGGGCTGTCTGATGCGGCGGCTCTTTCGATGCTGGTTGCGTTGATCGCAGGCGCGGGCGTTGCTGCTGGCATGTTCGCCCTGCGCGGTGCGCCAAGCAAGGTCGAGATTGACCGGCGCATGCTGCCATTCTGGAAGCTTGGGCGAATGCGTCCAGTGCTGGAAGTTGCGCTCTGGGGCCTGCTGGCGGTGAAGGTCGGCCTTCCGTTTCTGGCGCTGCTTGGCGAGGCACTGACGCCCGCAGTTGGCGTGGCATTGAGCTGGAGCACCGTCACCCTCGACAAGTTCACAGAGATCCTGTTCCGGCAGGACGTGACATTGCGAGCCTTCCGCAATTCGTTCCTCTTTGCAGGCGCCGCTGCACTTATGCTCGCGGTCCTGTCGATCATTGTTGCCTTCGCGCTGGAGCGGCGCATGCCGAAGCTGCGGCGTCCGGTCGAGATCATGATCGAGATTCCCTATGCCTTGCCCGGCGTGGTGCTGGCGATTGCCTGCATCCTGCTGTTCCTGAAGCCCTTGCCGCTGATCGGCGTCAGCATTTACGCAACGCCGGCCATCATCCTGTTTGCCTACGCCGCGCGCTTCCTGCCGCTGGCACTGAAAGCACCCATGGCCGCGATGGCGCAGATCGAAGCGCACCATGAAGAGGCGGCAGCGCTGGACGGTGCCACGACCTGGGACCTGATCCGCCTGATCGTTGCGCCGATCCTGGCACCTGCCGCTGCCGCTGGCGCGCTGCTGGTCTTTCTGGTCGCGTTCAATGAGCTGACCGTCTCGGCCCTGCTCTGGTCTGCCGGAACAGAAACGCTCGGCGTCGTGCTCTTCAGCTTCAAGGAGGCGGGCCTGACAGGCGAGGCCGCTGCCATCGGCATCAGCGCGAGCGTTGTCGTGCTCTGCGTGATGCTGCTGCTCAACCGTTTGGAGCGGCATTTGCCGGATGGCATCCTGCCTTGGCGTGTCTGACGCAGGTCGCTCCCTAGGCTGTCAGTGCGCCGCCTCGCCCATCAGCAGGCCACGCGCCGCCTTGGTTTCCTTCACGATGAAATCGACAAAGGCGCGCACGCGGGCGACATCCTTCAGATCGGCATGCACAACCAGCCAGAAGGAGCGCTGCAGCGACACCTGATTGGCGAGCACCGGCACCAGCCCCGGCGCTTCCTGCGCCATGAAGACCGGCAGCACGCAGACGCCGGCACCGGCCACAGTCGCGCGCAGCTGTGCCACAAGGTTGGAGGATTGAAGCTGCGCCCGGAGTCCGCGCGCCACCTCGTCGAGATAGTCGAGCTCCGGCGTGAAAATCAGGTCGTCAATATAGCCCAGCACTGAATGGTTGAAGAGGTCTTCGGCTGTGTTCAGTGCTGGGGCCTGTTCGAGATAGCCGCGCGAGGCATAGAGGCCGAGGCGGTAGTCAGCGAGCTTGCGGGCAACAATCTTGCCTTCCTTGGGCGGAGCCAGCGTGATCGCGACATCGGCCTCGCGCTTGGACAGCGAAAGCAGGCGCGGCATGGCGACCAGCTGCACTTCCAGCGCGGGAAAGGCTGCCATCAGCTTGGGCAGGCGCGGTGCCAGAAACGAGGTGCCGAAGCCGTCGGGCGCGCCAATCCTCACCGTGCCGGACAGCGCCATGTCGGCCCCGCCGATCTCGCTCTGGATCGCGAGTGCATCGGTTTCCATGCTCTCTGCCTTGGCCAGAAGACGTTCGCCATGCGTGGTCAGGCCATAGCCCTGTGGCCTGCGCTCGAACAGCTTGGCCTTGAGCGACTCCTCGAGCGAGGTGATGCGGCGCGACACCGTCGCATGATCCGCTCCCAGTCGCCGGGCAGCAGCGGTCAGCCGTCCGGAGCGCGCCACAGCGAGGAAAAACCGCAGATCATCCCAGTCAAAGCGCTCCAAGGCCCACACTCCAAGTATGCGTTTTTATGCACCGTCATCAGCCAAAATATCTGATGGCGGTGCATGAATGAGAGTGATACTCATGACTTGTCAAGCAGCTGTCATGCGTTGATCACATGGCAAGGCCGATTTTCAAGTTTTGACAGCTGTTTTCAGGCAATCAGTATATCCGGCGGCCAGCCAGAGCCGCACTTCATGGCAACGGGAGACGACCATGCGCAACATCGGACATTTCATCGGCGGCAAGCACGTTGCCGGCACCTCCGGCCGCCACGCCGATGTCTTCCAGCCGATGGATGGCAGCGTGATCGCGCGTGTGGCGCTGGCTTCGAAGGCCGAGCTTCGCGCAGCTGTTGAAAATGCCATGGCAGCCCAACCTGCCTGGGCCGCCACCAACCCGCAGCGCCGCGCCCGCGTCATCATGAAGTTCATCGATCTGGTCGCGCAGAACAACGATGCCCTGGCTGAATTGCTGGCGCGCGAGCATGGCAAGACCATCCCCGATGCCAAGGGTGACATCCAGCGCGGCATCGAGGTGATGGAGGTCTGTCTGGGCGCAGCCCATATGCTCAAGGGCGAATACACCGATGGCGCCGGCCCCGGCATCGACATCTATTCGATGCGCCAGCCGCTGGGTGTGGTGGCGGGCATCACGCCGTTCAATTTTCCGGCCATGATCCCGATGTGGAAAATGGGCCCGGCGCTGGCCTGCGGCAACGCCTTCATCCTCAAACCTTCCGAGCGCGACCCCGGCGTGCCGATGCGGCTGGCGGAGCTGATGATGGAAGCGGGCCTGCCGGCCGGCATCCTGAATGTCGTCAATGGTGACAAGGAATCGGTCGATGCGATCATCGATGATCCGGACATCAAGGCAATCGGCTTTGTCGGCTC
>JANMMX010000109.1:0-5935 GCA_031373605.1 Allobosea sp.
GCCCTTGGCGTCTCCCAAGGGCACCATGGTGCCGGCCAGCGCCTTCTTGGCATCGGTGGTGGGCTTACCGTCCACATCCAGCGCCCAGCCTTCGGGGATGGCAGCACCTGTCTGCGCGGCAGCGACGATGGGCCCGCGCGCGACCTTGGACAAGGCCATGTCGATAACGACCGGCGCGCGGCCTTGCAGCGGCGCGGCAAAGGCAATCGGGTTTGTGCCGAACACGGCTTTCGAGCCGCCCCAGGGGGCCATGGCGCTCGGCGTATTGGCGAAGAGCAGCGCCACCAGCCCACGTTCGGCCAGTGCCTCGACATGCAGACCAGCAGCCCCGCAATGGTTCGAGCGGCGGATGGGCGCAACGGCGATGCCTTGCGCTCTCGCAACGGCGGGGAGTTCTGCGATGGCAAGGTCGATGGCCGCATAGGCAAAGCCATTGGCAGCATCGATGGCGAGCACGCCTGGCTTCGGGCGCGTCGCGACTGGCATCGCCTGCCCGTCGATCTTGCCCGCCTTGACCATGGCCAGATAGCTTGGCAGGCGCGACAGGCCGTGACCTTTCAGGCCGTCAGCTTCTGCGGCCACCAGCGCGCGGGCGACAGTCGCAGCATTGAGTGGACTGACACCCACCTCGATGAATCGGCGGGCAATCTCGGCGCGCGCTTCGGGCAGCAGCATGCGGGTCATGAGCGGCCCTCCAGAACAGCGACAACACGCTCGGCCACAAGGCTCGACACGCGGCCATTCGACTCGACCGTATTGCCGGCGATGTGCGGTGTCAGGATCAGGTTGTGCGTGCCGACGAAGAGCTTCGCGGCGTCTGGCCCCAGCGGCTCCTGCGCGAAGACATCGAGCGCAGCACCACCCAGCTTGCCTGCCTTGAGTGCAGCGACAAGGGCCGCCTCATCCATCACGCCGCCACGCGCGGCATTGATGAGAATGGCATCCGGCTTCATGCGGGCAAAGGCAGCCTCGCCAATCAGGCCGCGCGTGCCATCGGTCAGCGGCAGATGGATGCTGATGACATCGGATGTGGCGAGCAACGTGTCGAGATCGACGGGTTGCGTCTGCCCCCAAACCGGATCGCCCGGCCTCACGAAGGGATCATGCGCGACCACCTCCATCCCGACCGCGCGCGCCATAGCAGCGGTGTCGCGCGCAATCAGGCCAAAGCCCACAAGCCCCATGCGCTTGCCGGATATTTCTCGGCCAATCAGGTTCGTCTTCGGGAAAGTGCCTGCCAGCATCGCGGCATTGGCGAAATAGGCGCCGCGCAGAAGCGTCATGGCCGTGCCGATGACGTATTCGACCACCGAGAGGCTGTTGGCGCCCGTTGCGGGATAAACCTTGATGCCGCGCGCCGCGCAGGCCGGCATGTCGATGTTGTCGAGCCCGACTCCCAGCCGCCCGATGACCTTGAGATTGGCTCCTGCTGCCAGCAGTTTCCCGCGCACCTGCGTCTGGTTGCGCACGATCAGCGCGGGCACATCCGCGATCAACCGGACGATCTCGTCCGGCTTGCCGAAAAGACCTGGATCGTGATGAACCTTGTATTTCGCCCGCAACCCCTCGACCACGGCCTCATCCATGAACTCGGTGATGACGATGTCGGTCATGGATGGGGCTCCGGTTCGGGCGGTGCGGAAACAGAAAGCAGTCAAAAAGACAAGTCATTCCGGGGCTCGCCAGCGGCGAGAACCCGGAACCCATAAACACCGCTGCGATGTTTCCACACTCGTCATGGCGAGCGCAGCGAAGCCATCCAAAGATCGCCCGGCACAGGCTGGATTGCTTCGCTTGCGCTCGCAATGACGACCCGGCCCAAACGTCGGTGCGTATAGGTTCCGGGTTCGCGGCTATGCCGCGCCCCGGAATGACAGCGTTTTACGCGCTACGGTAGAGCTTGGTCATCGAGAATTCGCGATGGCCCAGCGCTTCCGAGCAGGTCAGGCGTCCGTCGGCAGTGCGCACGATGGACTCGATCAGCACGTCACCCGCCTGCGGGATCGTGATGGAACGGGCCAGCACACCGGAGACGTCGCAATCGATATGCTCAGGCATGGTGCGCATCGTCTTGGGATTGCCGGTGATCTTGATAACCGGAACAATCGGGTTGCCGATGACATTGCCCTGGCCCGTGGGGAAGGTGTGGATCACATAGCCACCAGCTGCCATCAGCGTGACACATTCGGCTGCGGCTGATGAGGTGTCCATGTAATAGAGGCCCGGCCCCTTGGACGGCGCTTCGGCAGGTTCCAGAATGTCGATGAACTTGCACTCGCGGCCGATCTTTTCGAGGTTGCCCAGCGCCTTTTCCTCGATGGTGGTGAGGCCACCGGCAATGTTGCCCTTGGTGGGCTGGCTGTCGGAGAGGTCATCGGTCTTGAACTGCTCGATCACGTCCGTCTGATAGGCCTTCCACATCTTGTACCAGCGCTCGCCCACTTCCGGCGTGGCGGCGCGGGCCTTGCAGAGATGTTCGGCACCGGTGATTTCCGAGGTCTCGCCGAAAACGCCATAGACGCCGCGCGGGATCAGCTTGTCATACATGTTGCCAACCGTCGGGCAGGAAGACAGGCCAGTGGTGGTGTCGGACTCGCCGCATTTGGTCGAGATCCATAGCTCCTCGATACCGCATTTCTCGCGGGGAAGCTCGGTCGCCCATTGCACGAATTCCTTGGCGACATAGGAGGCGCGCGCAATGGTGGCGATGTCGCCATTGCCCTCGATGCCGAAACCGACGACCGGCTTGCCGCTCTTGGCGATGCCGTCAACAACGATCTTGGTCCAGCCATCCTCGATGCCGACGACGACGACTGCGGCGACGTTCGGGTTGCAGCCCGTGCCGATCAGGGTGCGAAAATGGATCGCCAGATCCTCGCCGAACTGCAGGCGGCCATAGGCATGGGGAATGGCCATCACGCCCTTGATGTTGTTGGCTACAGCTTCGCAGACGGCGTTGGAGAGATCATCCAGCGGCAGCAGCAGCACATGGTTGCGCACGCCGACGCGGCCGTTCTCGCGGCGCCAGCCGGTGAAGGAATCAAGGGCACGGCCTGTGGGGCGCTTGACGACCGGTGCGCTGAAACCGGGGGCCTCGATCTTGCGGCCTTTGAAGGCCTTCAGCTTGCGCTGGACGAGGTCAAAATTTGCGACGATGGATGACATGGCATCAGTCCTGAATGTGAAGGATGTTGGAATGAAGAGGCTCGGCTTCCGGGATCGCGCGCCGGTTCATCGGCGCCGGAAGCGTTTCACCAGCGCTTCGTCTTGGCGTTGTGGACATGCAGATGCTCGCCTGCCTTGATGTCGGCCTTGGCCTTGCCGATGTCCTGGCCATACTTCCAGATCGTGTCGCCTGCCTTGATGTCGGTGAGTGCCACCTTGTGGCCAATCGGGATGTCGTGCTTCGCCGTGATGCGGAAATCGCTGTTGTCATGCGTGATGACGGCCAGCATCTCGGTTCCAGCCTTCAGGCCTTCAACCACGACAACACCAACGGTGTCCTTCTTTTCATGTACCAGCAGATGCGGCTTAGCCATTGTGCAGTCCTCCCTGTAATTGCCGAGCACGGAAGGGACGGCTACCCTCTCGACGTGCTTCCGATTTTGGTCTTATATAAGACACATGACTTCTGACAAGACAGAAAATGCAATGCTGGACCCCGTTCGAGACATGACCTCTGGAAGCGACATGCCGTCGGGGTTTGGCTTCCGGCCGCTTTATCGGCAGGTGAAGGACGTATTTGTGAAGCGCATGGTCGATGGCATCTGGTCGCCCGGCCTGCTGCTGCCCAGCGAGACACAGCTTGCAGTGGAAATCGGCGTGAGCCAGGGCACCGTGCGCAAGGCGCTGGACGAGATGGCAGCGGAGAACCTGCTCGTGCGCCGGCAGGGCCGCGGCACATTTGTCGCCGAGCATGATGAGAAGCGCATCCTGTTCCAGTTCTTCAAGCTTGTGCCTGATGATGGCGTGGCGCGCTTTCCCGAAAGCCAGGTGCTGGCCGCAATCGTCGATGTCGCGACACCGGATGAGTGCGAGGCGCTGGAGTTGACGGCGAAGAGCAAGGTGGCCCGCATTCGCCGTGTGCGCGCCATCGACCATGTGCCGCTCATCATCGAGACCTTGACGCTGCCCGATGCGCTGTTTCCCGGCGTGACCGAAAGCGCGGTGCCAAACTCGCTCTACGCCTTTTATTCCGCGCGCTACGGCATAACCATCGCCCATGCCCGCGAAAAGCTGAAAGCGGTCGCGCTCGAGCTTGAGGATGCCGCGATTCTCAAACGCGAGATCGGGCATCCGGCGCTGCAGATCCACCGGGTGGCGCTGTCGCTGGAGGTGCGCCCGGTCGAGTGGCGCGTCAGCCTTTGCCTCACTGACGATACCCACTATCTCTCATTCATGCGTTGAGTCACAATCGGCCATCCAACAGATTCCGGCAGCCGCAAAGAGCTGCTACCAACCTCGGAGAAGTTACATGATCGGCATGTTTTCGCGCCGCCTCGCCCTTGGTGTTGTTGCCAGTGCGGCGATTGTCGGCAGCCTTGCCGCACCGGCCTCAGCTCAGAGCTTTCCAAACCGCACGATGACGATGATCGTGCCTTTCGCGGCCGGTGGCCCCAGCGACGTGATTGCGCGCCTGCTGGCTGACAACATGAGCCGCACGCTGGGCCAGCAAATCATTGTCGAGAATGTGGCAGGTGCCGGTGGCGTGGCTGGTGCAAGGCGCCTGGCGCAATCACCAGCTGATGGTCACACAATGCTGATCCACCATCTGGCTCTGGCTGCCGCGCCCTCGCTTTATGCCAGCCTTGGCTATGACACGGCCACCGCCTTTGCCCCGATTGGCCTTGTGAACACAGGCCCCATGGTCATCACCGGCAAGCTCGGGCTGCCACCGGTCGATGCCAAATCGTTCTTTGCCTATGCCAAGGCACAGGGCGACAAGCTGACCGTGGCGCATGCCGGAGTTGGCTCCAACTCGCATCTCTGCTCGCTGCTGATCGGCCAGTCGCTCGGCATCAAGCTCACCAGCGTCGCCTATCGTGGCACGGGCCCGGCGATGAATGATCTGGTCGGCGGCGTGGTTGATGTGCTGTGCGACCAGTCGACCACTGCCGTGCCGCAGGTGCAGGGTGACAAGATCCGCGCCTATGCGGTGACATCGGCCGCGCGTCTGGATGTCCTGCCACAGACAGCAACGGCTGCCGAATCCGGCGTCGACATCAACATGACGATCTGGCACGGCCTCTATGCTGGCGCTGGCACCCCGGAAGCAGCGCTTGACCGGCTCAATGCCGCGCTGCAGGTGGCGCTGAAGGAGCCGGCGATCTTGGACCGGTTCAAGGCTGTCGGCACTGGTGCCTTTCCGGATGCCGAGCGCAGCCGCGCAGCCCATGCCGCCCGCTTCAGCGGCGAAGTGAAGAAATGGGCCGAGTTGCTGAAAGCCGCAGGGGTGACACCGCAAGCGGCGAACTGAGGCGCTCAATACCCTGACATGTCGAGCGCCACCGCCCTGCCCTCGCGCAATGACTGCTCGGCGGCCAAGCCCATGGCGACGGCTTTCAGCCCATCCGCCATCGTCACTGCGACCTTGCCGCCATCACGGATCGCGCTGGCAAAGCCCATATGCTGGAAATAAGTGGCGCCATGATGATCGCCCACCTTCAGCACGGCCTCGTCGACATGGACCTGACGGCGCACGGGGCCTTTGGGTGCGCGCGGACTGATCTCGATCTCGGCATGGCGCTCTGTGCCGCCCGGCCAGAAGCGGGCCGGGCCCGGCACGAAGCATTCGACGCGCGCCCTGTCGCCGGTGGCCGCAATCTGCTCCTGCCAGTATGAGCCCTCGGCGAACATGCACAGGTCCAGCGAGGCGCGGCGGCCATTGGCGAAATCGACAATGACCATCGCGTTGTCGATGATGTCCGGCATGCGG
>JANMMX010000155.1:0-14689 GCA_031373605.1 Allobosea sp.
GTTGAAGCCATGCGCTTCCGGGATATGGACATGCTGGTTCGGGTTCTCGGAGACGCCGGGCCCAATGAGCGTGAAATTCTCTTTCGCCTCAGAGCCGGGCGAGCGCGTGTCGATGAAGGCGTTCAGGCAAGGCCGCAGGTCTGCATACCGGATCAGGCGCTGGTTGAGATCGGTCAGTGAAGTCATGAGTTTGTCCTCCCGTCACAATTTTGCATTCGTATGCAATTTTGTCGAGAGCGAAAGATCACGACAATCAGGCGCCTGAAACAACGGGAATCTGGCAGAGAGAAACGAGGCTTGTTGAGCCGGCAGGCTTTGTCTTCACCCTGACATCGGGCTTTCTGCGGCTGCAGCGCGACCTGTCCGATGGCCGCCGCCAGATCATTGGCTTCGCTCTGCCGGGAGACTTCGTCGGACTCGGGTTGGGCGCCCGCTACGCGTATTCGGTCGATGCGCTGACCGATGTGACGGTCTGCGGGTTTGATCGGCTGGAATTTTCGATGCTGGCCTACAAGACACCCGGATTGATCGAAAGGCTGCACCGATCAGCCTCCCATGAGCTCAGCCTTGCGCAGGAGCACATGGTCCTGCTCGGACGTCGCCGCGCGGAAGAGCGCGTGGCCCTGTTCCTGATCAGCTGGCGCAAGAAACTGCAGAAGCATACCCGGCTGGAAACACATTGGCAGATCAGGTTCGCCCCCAGGGACTTAACGGAGTTGTCTATCCATCCGTGCGAGTTGCACCCGGCACATGCCTCGTGGCCCTCTGGCCGCATGCCGTGCAGTCCGTGGCTCGGGGGAAAGTGCTCAGACTTGTCTGGGACGGAACGCAGAACACGAGCCTGACCGAAATGACGGGATAACGTGAAATTGCGCTGTGCGCATGGACAGGTCCAAAATCCTTGACGGTCGAAGTATTCTGGAAATGAAGCTAGCTTTGCAAGGAATTCTGGTGTCAGCGAATGCCTCTATTGCTGCCGTTTCTGCCTGCGGCATGGAGGTCTGGACTGTGACCTAGAGCTGGCATCCGTGATCGCCAACTTCAAACACGACAGCGGTCATCCGTTGCCGGTTGCCTATTCTTTTTCGTCGGCAAACTTATTCCGCACCTCGCAGCCATACGGTCATTCCCGCTTCGATGTTCTCACTGGTGCCCACAGGGTCGAGCCGAAGCCGGAAGCTGCTGAGATCGTGGTCGCCAACGGCGCGGGCAGCGCGCCACGTTGCGAACTCGCCCAGAGGCCGAAGTTCAGTCACTCGGGCTTGAATGCTCTGTCCGTCTGGACGGATGACTGATACAACCTGACCCATTGCCAGGCCTTGCAAGAGATCTTCACGAAGGGTGAAGCCAAACCAGCGTGCGTTGTCGGGAACCATCGTCAAGATCGGCTTGCCCGGTGGCAGGATTTCTCCGACTTCGGCGACGCGAATACCGATGACGCCATCTATCGGAGCGAGCAACCTCGTCTTGTCGAGCCGTGCGTCAAGGTCGGACAGGGTCGCGTTGGCCAAAGCCAGCTTCGCATCGACAAGGCTGCGTTCCTCGGCGCTGGCGCCAGCTTTCGCCGCATCCAGTTGCGCAGACTTCACGTCGAGGTCGGCAGTGGCCTTTGCCAAGGTGGCCGCGCTTTCTTCAAGACGCGCGCGCGGCGCCGCATTGCGCGCAACGAGTGCGGCTGCACGCTGGTTCATCTGTTCGGCCAGTTGGAGGTTGGCCTCCGCGTTCCGCAAGGCCTGCGCCGCGATGGCAATGTCCTCGGCACGGACGCCGGCATAGACCCGGTCCCGTTCGGCCTGAACGCTGGCAAGGGCGGCGCGGGCCTCTTCGACGGAGGCGCTCAGTTCGGGGTTGTCGAGGATAGCAAGCACATCGCCGCGATTGACGCGTTGACCCGGCACGACGGAAACCGAAGCCAGCCGGCCGCTGATCATGGCCGACAGGCGTATTTCAGTCTGGCGCACCATGCCGGCAATCGCGGTTTGCGCCGACACGTTCTGGACAGTGGCGGCAACGGTCAGGACGCCAAGCGATGCCGCCACCATCGCAGGGCGCAGCAACCAAGTTCTCAGCTCAGGCATCGGTCGATCTCCCTGTTCTAAAAAACCGCGCTGCAAGCATGGCCAGCGCTGCATAGGTGGCGGCCTGAATCCAAAGCATCGTCCAGCTGCCTGCAACATCCTGCAAGGATGCGCCCATCTGATTGATGCGCACCAGCCCATCGATTCCGACGGTGCTCGGAAAGACGAAGCTCGCCTTGCGCAGCAGGTCCGGGATTGCTTCTGGCGGCCAGGCCACGCCGACCAGAAAGAAAAGCGGCAAGCTCACCGAAATCAGCAGCAGCACCGCAGTCTCGCGGCGCCGGAACAGCGCACCAACAAACTGGCCCAGAAAGCTGACGGCCAGAATAAAGGGCAGTGCAAAGGCCAGCATGTCGAGGAGCTTGTTGCTGAAAGAAAAGCCGTAGAACCGTGGCAGCACGATCAGGTAAAGCGCAAAACCCGGCAGCACGAGCAGGACATGGGCAAATGTCTGGCCGAGGATGACGGCAGGAGCGCCGCGTGCGCTGCGGGCAGCCCGGCCGCCACGCTGGAACGCCACCCCGCCAAGGGTGGCAGCGCCCAAAAGCAGTGTCTGCTGCAAGATCAGGATGAAAGCCGCCGGAACAGCATAGCTGCCATAGCCACCGGTGGGGTTGAACAGCGGCTGATTGAGGATTTCGACTGGCGAGCCCTTGACCAGTGCCGCACGGTAGAGGCTGCCAGTATCGCGCGAGCCGCGTGTGGCAAGGCCGGCGGACACGGTGCCGATGGATTCAAGAATGGATTGCGTCACACGGCTGTAGATCATCAGATAGGCGGAATCGACATATGTTGGCACACTTGCGCGGTTTCCCCGCAGAATGTCGCGATGTGTGCCGCTGGGGATGTGAATGATGCCGAAGACGGCGCCGCGTGCCAGCAGATCTTCCGCCTCCGCCAGCGTTGCCGTACGCTGCGTTATGCGAATTCCCTCATGCGCATCAAGCGCCTGAACGACATTGCGACCAATTTCGGAATTGTCCTGATCGACAACCGCGACCGGAACGTCGCGAATCAGTTGGTTCACATAAGGCTGGGGATAGAGAAAGCCGTAGATGATCGGTCCCAGCACGATCAGGCCGAAGACGCCGCGATCGCGCATGATGCGGGACAGTTCATTGGTGAAGCCAAGGACCAGTCCGATCCTGCCTGGCTGGAGGGCCAATGGCGGCTCTGCTGGTTCCCGAACCGGGTGACGCGCAACGAAAATCAGCCG
This sequence comes from Allobosea sp., assembly GCA_031373605.1. Lineage (GTDB taxonomy): Bacteria > Pseudomonadota > Alphaproteobacteria > Rhizobiales > Beijerinckiaceae > Allobosea. The sequence continues at coordinate 3,295 of JANMMX010000155.1, forward strand.
CAGCCAGGCAAGAGCGAAAAATGCGAATGCCAGACCCGACAGCCAGAGGAAGGGCATGATCGAATCGACAGCAGGAACACCACGCGCCGCCTGATCGAACAGGATCTGGATGTACCAGCGCAACGGCAGGAGGGAGCCCCAGAACTCGGCAAAGCTGTTCATGGCCAGCAGCGGGAAGCCGACCCCGGCAAAACCAAAGGCGGGGGAACAGACGATGCCCGTGAGCACCAGTCCGAAAGGCAGGCTTTTCACCAGGAGCTGGAAGAACGCGCCCAATGACAGATAGGCGACAATCAGCAGGACGGCTGACGCCGCAACCAACATAGCATCGCCTTGAAAAGGAATGCGAAACAACCCGTGAATGATGCCGAGACCCACCATCATCATGAGCAGAAAGATGCACAGATAGGGCAGCAGCTTGCCGGTGATCGCTGTCAGCGCACTGCCGCCAGCCGTCTGCATCCAGATGCGCATGTCGCGCTGGCCAAACTCGGAGCCGACGGCGTATCCGGCAGCGCAGGCCATCAGCACATGCAGGATCGTCGGCAAGACCGCACGCAGCAGAAACTGGGCGTAGTTGAGCGCCGGGTTGGTCAGCACATATTGCTCAACGACGAGCGCACCCGGCGCATCGCTGGCTGTTCGGGCCGAGTTCTTTGGCAAGCTGGCAACTGCGCTGGTCAGCGCAGCCTGAAGCGCGTTCGATGCGACGTTTCCGGGCGTGAGATACTGTTTGTTGTAGAGGATCACCACCTGCGGCCGTTTGTCGGCGAGAATGTCGCGCTCCATCTCTGGCGGCAGGTAGACAGCGGCAATCACCTCTCCGGACCGGATGGCCTTCATGGCGCTGGACATATCGCTGGATCGCAAGGCGATTTCCACACCAGGTGATGCGTTGATCGCCTGCACAAAGGCGCTCGATGTCACGGACCTGTCCTGGTCCACCACGTCGATCTTCAGGTCACGAATGACAGCCGTGCTGAATGTCGTCGCAAGCACGAAAAACGAGATCAACGGGATGGCAAGAACGAGGATGAGCGCGACCCTGTCGTGCCAGATCCAGCGCAGCTCGCGTGCAGCGACCGCCAGAAGCCCTATGCTGGCGGCAGGTTGCATCAACGCGCTCCGGCCCGGTCAAAATAGACGCTCATGCCGGGTCTCAAGCCCGGCAGAGGCTCGACCGGGTAAGCCCTGACCTCAAAGGTGCGCAAATCGAAATCGCCGGTCGCACGGGTTGCGCGCCAACCGGCATATTCTCCGCGAGTTGCAATCGAGCGAACAGCGACCGCTATCGTGCTGGGGCCCAGCGCCGGAATGGTGACGCTCAACCGATCACCCACCTTCATGCCCTTGATAAGGTCTTCGCGCAGATTGAATTTCAGCCAGACGTCGCCAAGGTTGACGAGTGTCAACAACGGGACGCCAGGCGAGACGAACTCTCCCGGTTCCGTGCCGATCTGGTAAATCTGGGCAGCTGATGGGGCCTTGACCTGCAACTCATCCACCTGAGCCTTCAAAGTGGTGATGGCGGCGTCGGCCCTGGCGACGCCGGATCTGGCAACTGCCAGTTCCTCTGCGGTCGCCCCTGTGACAGCAGCTTGGTAGGCCAACCTGGCCTGTTCGGCATTGGTAACAGCGACATCAAGCGAAGCAGTTGCCTCGTCCAGTCGCTGGTTGGACGCGAAATCCCGGTCGGCCAGCTGTTTCACGCGGTCATAAGTCTGCTGCGACAGCTTGACGCTCGCTTCGCCCGCGGCGAGAGCGGCCTTCCGCGACGCAATCGTTTCCGGGCGGGTGCCAGCCTGGATGCGCGCAAGATCGGCCAGCGACACGGCTCTGGCTGCCTCGGCCTCCTGCAGCTTGGTGAGAAGCTGGGGGTTCTCGATTGTCAGCAATGTCTGTCCAACAGTGACATTGTCCCCGCGAGATACCGGCCGTTGCGCAATGCGCCCATCGACGCGGGCGGCGATGTCGATCCTGGTAGCGTCAGCCTCGCCTTGAACCAGCAAGGGCTGGGGCCGTGTCACATACCAGGCGGACAGCCCAACCATCGCTGCCATGAACAGGGCCACGAAGATGGCTGCGGCTTTCGAGGCAGCCGTTGCCGTCTGGGGCGGGGTGCTGGCCTCCGGAATCTTGGCAAGTGCGTCGCCCGCAGTGGCTTTGGATGCTGTGTCCATGTGATCTGCTTTGGTGATATCGTGAACTGCGCTTTCGTCTCGCATTGTCTTTATGACACCAGTTTCCAACGAGAGAAGCGTTTCATTCTGCACTGGCAGTGAATATCGTCCAAAAAAGTCGAAAACGCGCGGCAAGACGAACAGATAGCCGGTTTTGTGCCATTTTGTCGCAGCAGGTTCGTCACTGTTTATGAAAATTATTTTTTTGGTGTTCCCGGTTAAACAGGCGCGAATGTCAGTATACGAAATACAGATCGATATTTCTAAATAATTACCAGAAGTTATATTCGAATATCGTCAAATACCGATGTAAATATTGTAGGCCTGATTGGATTTACACCCGGCGCCGGATGTGATTTTTGATCGTTGGCGGCCCGCTTTAGCCGCTGATTGCAGGGGATTCCAAAATGGCGAAGAAAATCACCCAGAGCAGTGGGAGCGCGCGCGCCGACCACCTGTTTTCCGCCCCATCAGCACGGGCAGATCGCTGGCGTCGCATCACGGCCGGCGCCGATGCGTGGCAGGCTGGCCATTCCACACAAGCCGATGTTGCACAGGCGCTCAATGACGCTTCTGCCATTGAGGAATTCTTCGCTTATCCCGGCACGCGGCTCATGGCGACGTTGAAGGACCGAATCGTTGCCGATGATGCAGTGGGAACTGCGGCGCTGGCCCGCCGGATCAGCGGACAATTGCTCGACAAGTCCTATCGGGCAGGCTCCGATGCGGAGCAAGCTGAAGACAATGGCACAGGGGCGGATCTGACCTTTGCGCCTCATCACGCCAATGCGCGCCCTTATTTCGAGGTACTCTTCGTCTCTGCGGCACCACAAGCCAAATGGGCCGCATTGGCCGCTGAAGTCCGCCGCCTGCGTCGCCCTGAGGACAGCTTTGTCTATGAGCCGGTCTTTGTCGGATCGTTCGAGGATGCAGTCTGCGCGGCAGCGCTCAACCCGTCGATCCTGTCAGTTGTGGCTTACCAGGGCTTCAGCCTGCAATCGCGCCACAACGTGCCGGTGCTGCGCTCCATCATCGATCCGGCGCTGGCTGATGCCGGTGCGGACCGCACGGCGCTGGGCCTTTGCCGCATGCTGAAAAAGCTGCGACCGGAACTCGATCTTTATCTGCTGAGCGATCAGGATGTAGAGAAGCTCGCCGGTGATCCAGGAGCCGATGCCGTCCGGCGGATGTTCTATGCCGTTGAAGAGCCGCTTGAACTGCACCTTTCGATTCTGGAAGGCATCCAGGACCGGTTCCAGTCGCCCTTCTTCGACAACCTCAAGAACTACGCCAAGCGCCCCATCGGGACGTTCCATGCGCTTCCGATCGCGCGTGGCAAGTCGATCTTCAAGTCCGACTGGATTCGCGACATGGGCGAGTTCTACGGCATCAACCTTTTCCTGGCGGAGTCGTCTGCGACCACCGGCGGGTTGGATTCGCTTCTGGAGCCCACAGGGACCATCAAGAAGGCCCAGTCGCTGGCGGCGCGGGCCTTTGGTGGCGACCATGCCTTCTTCGTGACGAACGGCACCAGCACCTCGAACAAGATGGTGCATCAGGCGCTTTGCGCACCGGGCGACATTGTCATCCTCGATCGCAATTGCCACAAGTCGCATCATTATGGCTGCGTGCTGGCAGGAGCCCAGCCGCTCTATGTCGAAGCGTTTCCGCTCACCGAATTCTCGATGTATGGCGCCGTGCCGCTGGCCACAATCAAGACCGCCATGCTGGCCCTGAAGGCAGAAGGCCGTCTCGACCGGCTGAAGATGGTCGACCTGACCAACTGCACCTTCGATGGTCACATGTACAACACGCGGCGCATTATGGAGGAGTGTCTGGCGATCAAGCCCGACGTCGTCTTCCTCTGGGATGAGGCTTGGTCGGCTTTTGCCCGCTGGTCACCCTACCTGCGCCCGCGCACCGCCATGGGTGCGGCCGCCGAGGTCGAGGCCTATCTCGCCTCACCCGAGGCGCTGACGGCTTATGAGGCGCAGCAGGCCAAGCTGGGCAAGAACCCGTCCAATGACGTGCTGATGAGCACACATCTGCTGCCGGATCCGCGCGCCGTGCGCCTGCGGGTCTACCAGACCAGCTCGATCCACAAGAGCATGTCAGCCATCCGGCAGGGCTCGATGGTCATCGTCAAAGATGTGGATTTCGGCACCATCGAAGCGCAGTTCCACGAAGCGATCTTCACCCATGCCTCCACCAGCCCCAACCAGCAGCTGATTGCTTCGCTCGACGTGGCGCGCCGGCAGATGGAGCTCGAGGGCTATGGTCTGGTGATGAACGCCATCGAGATTGCGTTGGCGATCCGTCGCACCATTGCCGAGCATCCGCTGATCTCGAAGTATTTCTCGGTGGCTGGCGCCGACCAGATGATCCCCGAGAAGTTCCGGCAATCCGGCTTCAAGGATTTCCTGACGCCGGGCATCACATGGGGCGATGCGCTCAAGGCCGTGCGGGAGGACGAGTTCATCCTCGATCCCACCCGCATGACCATGATCTGTGGTGCCGCCGGTTTTGACGGCACGCAGTTCAAGGGCATTCTGGCCGAGCGCTTCAACATTCAGGTCAACAAGACCTCGCGCAATTCCGTGTTGCTGCAGTCCAACATCAACAATACCCGCAGCGATGTTGCCCATCTCATCCGGGTGCTGGTCGAGATCTGCAACGGCATCGAGAAAAACCTGGCTCAGGGAGGCGAGGCGGGGCGCAAGACCTTCGCAAAGCGCGTCACCTCGCTGATGACCGATGTGCCGGACCTGCCAAACTTCTCGGCCTTCCACCCGGCCTTCCGCAAGGATGCCGGCAAGCACACGGTCGAGGGAGACATGCGCAGCGCCTTCTACTGCGCCTACAAGGCAGATGAGTGCGAGTATGTGCCGATCTTCGGCAAGGAATGTGATGACCGGTTGAAGAGCGGACCGCCGATGGTCTCATCCAACTTTGTCATTCCCTATCCGCCAGGCTTTCCCATTCTTGTGCCTGGCCAGGTGGTGACCGAGCACACGATCGAGTTCATGCGAAAACTCGATGTGAAGGAAATTCACGGCTATGAACGCGAGAAGGGGCTGAAATTGATCACCACAGCTGCTCTCGCCAAACGCATGGGGAAGTGAGCCATGTCAGCGTTTTTCTCCTTTATGGCGACAAGCCCCTACATCCTCCTGTTCTTCACGGTCGGTCTGGCTGTCTGGATCGGGCGGCAAACAATTGCCGGTTACGGACTCGGCATGGTGGCGTCTGCCATCATCGTGGGCTGCGGCCTCTCGGTCTGGGCCTCGGTCTATGGTCACAAGCTCGAACTCGATAATTTCACGCGCCTGCTGTTCTATTATCTCTTCATGTATGGTGTTGGCCTGCGCGTCGGTCCGTCCTTCGTCAACAGTCTGGGGGGTGACGGCCTGAAGTTCACGCTGCTGGCCGTTGTCAGTTGCGTCGTCGGACTTGGCATCACGGTGCTTGGTGCCAAGTTCCTGGCATTGCCGCCGGGTGCTGCCGGTGGAATTCTGGCTGGCTCGCAAACGATGTCGGCTGCAATTGGCTCGGCAGAACAGGCGGCGCTTTCCGGTGTGCTGACCCTGCCGCCCGGCACAACCACCAATGATGTCAGCGCCATGATCGCGCTGTCCTACGGCATCACGTATATCTGGGGCACAGTCGGCATTATCCTCATCACCAAGTATCTGCCGCGCTGGTGGGGCATCGATGCCTCTGCCTCCGCCAGGGAATATGAGAAAGCAAACGGCGTTGCCAGCGGCGACGGTCCGGCCGTGACCGGCTGGCGCTCATCGGGGGCGCGCGCTTATCGCCTCGAAAATCCTAAGATGAACGGACGCACGGTTGGCGATCTGTTGCGCGAGCATCCCGAATACCGCGTTGGCAACGTCCTGCGCGATGGCAAGCCCGTCGGCGTTGGCGCAGACGTTGTGCTGAAAATGGGCGATGTGATCGCTCTGGGAGGCAAGGCCGAGTCGCTCACCTCCAATATGGGTTTGATTGGGCCCGAGGTGGCAGACCAGGCCGCGCTCGACATTCAGCTTGATCGTGCTGAAGTTCTGGTGACCAACAAGGCCATGCTGGCCAAGACACCGGCCGAGATGCGCGCGCTTCCGGGCGTCGATCAGCTCCAGGTCATTGCCATCGAGCGCAGTGGCGTGCCGATCCCGATCGGAACGAACACGACACTGCAGCGGATGGACATCGTGACAGTCGTTGGCCTGAAAAGTGCCATCAGCAGTGTTGGTGCGATGTTTGGCCGGATCGTTCGTCCCAGCGTGGCGACTGATCTGCTGACCTTGTCCATCGGCATGATCCTCGGCTTCCTGATCGGTGCAATCCAGTTCCCGGCTTTCGGCGCCTCGATTGGTCTGGGCAATGCCGGTGGCCTGCTGGTCTCGGGCATTCTGGTATCGTCGCTGTCGTCGCGGTTGCGCTTCTTCGGCAACACGCCGACCGCCGCACGCAACGTGCTGGAAGATCTGGGCCTGATCGTCTTCGTGGCAATTGTCGGCATCAATGCGGGCAATTCGCTGCTGGCGCAGCTCACCGGAGTGCTTGCGATCAAGATCTTCGTGGTCGGTTTCCTCGCTTGTTCGATCCCGCCTGTCCTTGTCTGGGCCATCGGTCTGCATGTCATGAAGCTCAATCCGGCCGTGCTGATGGGAGGCGTCGCTGGTGCACGCAGCCATTCAGGGCCTTGCCGGGAAGCCACAGTGGAGATCAACTCCAATGTGCCGTGGATCGGGTTCCCGGTCGCCTATGCGGTGTCGGGCGTGCTGCTGACGGTATTTGGTTATTTCGCCATGGTGCTGGCCAACTAGGTCCATGCCGCGCCAGCTCTGAAATGAAACTAAAATCCGCGCTGCAGCCGAGTTGCCTCAGCGCGGATTTTGTCGGCCAGGCTACCCGGTTTTCCAACACGGCTTTGCGAGCAACTGGTAGCTTGAACGAGGCGCGGGCCATGGCCTGCAAACGGCAACGCCCATAGGTAAAAGCACGTGGTCTGGTTCGGACAGTTTCTTCAAAGCTACCCGGAACTTGCGGTGTTTCTCGCCATTGGCATCGGCTACTGGATCGGCGGTTTCCAGTTCGGCACCTTCAAGATCGGACCTGTCACCGGGTCGCTCTTTGCCGGGATCGGGATCGGACAATTTGCCGTAGTTCCGGTGTCGCCTGTCGCCAAATCATTCCTGTTTCTGCTGTTTCTCTTCGGCATCGGTTATTCTGTCGGGCCGCAATTTGTCGCCGCTCTGAAGCGCGATGGGATCAAGCCAGTCGCGCTGGCGATCGTGACATGCGTCACCGGGCTCTTGACCGCCCTCATGGTCGCGAAATTTCTCGGGCTGGATGCGGGCTATGCCGCCGGCCTTGTCTCGGGCTCGTTGACCGAGTCACCCGCGATGGGCACCGCCACTGATGCCATCAACGCACTGGCCCTTTCTGCTGCCGAAAAGGCACGGCTGATCAGCCATATCGCGGTCGCCGATGCGGTTTGCTACATCTCGGGTTCGATCATCACCATCTGGTTCATCAGCAGCCTGGCGCCCAAGCTGCTCGGCATTGATCTGGCCGCAGAAGCGCTGAAGCTGGAAAAGGAACTTGGCATCACCCGGCAATCACCCGGCGTGGTATCCGCCTGGCGGCCTTATGAACTGCGCGCCTTCCGCATCGGGCCAGCAAGTCCGCTGATCGGGCTCAGTGTCGCTGCCTGCGAGGCCCGTGCGGTCGATCAGCGCATGTTCGCACAGCGCATCCGGCGCGAGGGCGTCATTCTGGAAGCCAGCGCCGACATGCCCATCATGACGGGCGACATCGTTGCAGTCACCGGACGGCGCGAGGCGCTGGTCGCGCTGATCGGGCCTGACCGGGAAGAGGTCGAGGATCCGCAACTGCTCGACATGCCGGTGGCCATTCTCGATGTGCTGGTGACAAATGCCGCCGTCATCGGCAAGACGCTGGGCGAGCTGGCCTTGCTGCCTGAATCACGCCACATCTATCCGCGCAAGCTGATGCGCGGCGGGCAGGAGTTGCCCATCGGCCCGGGCGCGTTGCTCCAGCGCGGCGACGTTTTGCGCCTTGTCAGCCATGAGCAGGCCATCGAGAAGGCTGCTGCCTTGATCGGCCAGATTGTACGCCCATCGGAAAGTACGGATTTTGTGGTGCTTGGGTTGGCGATCTTTCTTGGCGGGCTGGCCGGCACCATCGTCTCCTTCACGCTATGGGGCCTGAAGATCTCGCTTGGCACCAGTGTTGGAGCGCTGCTGGCGGGGCTGCTGGTTGGCCACTTGCGCACACGCCATCCGATGTTCGGGCGCATTCCCGATGGAGCCATAACTCTGATGACCTCGCTGGGGCTTGCATCCTTCGTCGCCATGACGGGTTTGCATGCCGGTCCGATCTTTCTCACAGCGTTGGCGGAAGCCGGCATCGGGCTGTTTTTCGGCGGCGTGCTCGTGACGCTGACGCCGATGGTGGTTGGCCTTTATTTCGGGCGCCACGTGCTGAAGATGAATCCGGTGCTGCTGCTCGGCGGTCTTGCTGGATCAATGACGATGACAGCAGCCATGGCGGCGGTCCAGGTGCGTGCCAACAGCCCTGTGGCTGTGCTGGGCTATACGCCTGCTGTGCCGCTTGCCCATATCCTGCTGACGACCTGGGGCACGGTCATTGTTGGGATCATCGCTGGCTAGCGGCGGCTGATGATCTGGCCAAGTTTGTGAAACGAACGGTCTCGTGCGCCAGCCTCCAGTTCTTTCTTCAGGCCTTAACGGCAGAAAAAGTGTCGTCATCACCGGTCTTGAGCAAATGCGCCGGAATGCCGCGTGGTTGTTTCTGGCTCGGAGGTAGCGGCGATACAAACACCGTCTTCCCCTTGCGCCGCACAAGATCGTCCTTGGCAGCCTTGCGGAGGGCCGCGTCTGTCATCAGATCAAAACCGGCGCCGGCCAGGATGCGCGCGGTGCTCAGTGACGCTTTGTCGCCGATCGACATGCCGCCGCACGCTGTGACCGGCCATGTGTGCAGACTGACGCCAAGCGGCAATGTCGGCCAGCCGAAAATGCCAACGGGTGTCAGATAGCTGATATCGCCGACATCGGTGGAACCTCCGGTGGTCATGTCTCCGATAATGGGCATGACGCGGGTTGCCAGACCAGCCTCAGGTAACTTCATTTCCTTCTGGCATGCGCGGGCAAAGGCTTGTTCGTCCGGTGTGAACTCGATTGGTGTTGCCAGCATGTGGCGATGCATGTGAGCGATCAGCGCATCATTCGGCAGCAGATCATACATGCCGTAATAAACTTCAAACTCTGCCTTGGTCTGCGTCGCCAAGGCCGAACCTTCCGAAATCTGCCGGGCCCATTCCGTCATGGCGTTGACCTTTTCCCGGTCCGCATCACGGATGGTCATCCACACTTGCGCAAAATCCGGCACGATGTTCGGGGCAACGCCTGCATTTTCGTAGACGTAGTGGACACGCGCTGTTGGCAAGATGTGCTCGCGCATCATGTTGATGCCATGGCCGAACAGTTCTGCGGCCTTGAGTGCGCTGCGGCCATCCCAAGGGCTGTTTCCTGCGTGCGCAGTGCGTCCCCTGAAGATGATCTTCATCGCGTTGCTTGCCGCCGTCCTGACCGCGCCGGTTGCCGCGATTGGCGCCGGGTGCCACGCAAGGCATGCGTCGCAATCGTCAAAAAGGCCATCGCGGGCCATGTAGACCTTGACGCCTTGCGCTTCTTCCGAGGCACAACCGTAAACGCGGATGGTGCCCGGCGTACCCGCCTGCTGCATCATCAGCTTGAGGGCAATGGCGCCGCCCGTGCAGCCGGCACCCAGCATGTTGTGGCCACAACCATGGCCGACCGCTGCACCAGTCGCACCTGGTGCCTGGCGCGGCTCGGCCGCGTTACCAAGCCCGGGCAAGGCGTCATACTCGGGCAGATAGCCGATGACTGCACCGCCCGCTCCTTGCTTCCATTCCGCAATGAAGGCTGTCGGGGTGCCGGACGTGCCGATGCTGGTCATCGTGAAACCGGCAGCTTTCAGTTCACGGATGTGGATGGCCGAGGATTTTTCCTCGTGCAGGGACAGCTCCGGGTTCGCCCAGACTTCGCGGCTGATACGCAAAATTGCGTCGCGGCTGTCCGTGACCGCGCGCAAGGCAATGGCGGATGAGGCAGGAGCTGTGGTTGCAGCCGTGGCCATCGGGGCAACTGCTGGCGCTTGAGCCAACACCACGGGGCTGGACGCCAGAGCGGTGGTTGCCCCCCCGATCGCTGTTGTCGCCAAAAGCGTCCGCCTGTCGATCCCCGTCTTGAGGCGTGTGGTCATTTGAGCTCCAATTCGGGTCGTTTGAGGCAAGGTGACCAGCCGCATGCAAGCAGCCAGATATCAGAACCTGAACATACTTGTCTGATGTCACGGTCGCAAATCATATCAATGCCCATAGACTTGGCCGCGATAGGCACAGTTGCCGCAAGCAGCTGCGCCCAATACCGTCGCAGCATGTCGTTGCAGCCGTGACTGGCGAAACTATGCCTCGCAACACCAATGTCGATCCACGATGGCCAGCTGCCATGCGGCTGGGCCAAGTCAATCCTGCGCGGGATATCTCAGATTTTTGCTGCCAGAAATGACTCTACAACCTCGACGACCCCAGTAATGACGATCTGAACGCCAATGCACAGCAGGAGAAAGGCTGAAAGCCGCATGATGACGCGCGTGCCTTCCGCTCCAAACAACCGGGCCATCCGCGAGACATGTGCGTAGGCATAAAAGATGCAGCTGGAAATGGCTGCGGCAACCACCACCGAGACAAGTTCAGACTTCAGATCGAGGTTGAAGACGTCGTGGCGCGATCCGAGTGTTATCGCGACGGCAATCGTGCCAGGTCCTGTGGTCAGCGGCACAGTCAGTGGAAAGAACGTCATTTGTCTGACAGCTTCCAGACCGTGGGTTGACGTTGCGGCGCGACCTTCTTCCTCATTGCTTTCATGAAGCAGGGCCCAGCCGGATGCTGCGACGACAAGGCCGCCCGCAATGCGCAGCGCTGGCATGCTGACCCCGAAGAAACCGAGGATCGCGCCACCTGCAAACATCGAAACGATGAGCACAAAAAAGGCATAGATCGCAACTTGTCGGGCCGCGATCCTCCGCTCGGGATCAGACAGGCTCATCGTCCTGTTCAGGAACACGAAAGCCAGGCCGAGCGG
>JANMMX010000160.1:0-1743 GCA_031373605.1 Allobosea sp.
CACATCCAGCACCGGCATCGAGGTGATGTGGAAGCCGGCATCGATGTGGTGCACCTCGCCCGTCACGCCGCCGGAGAGGTCCGACAGGAAATACAGGGCCGAGCCGCCAATCTCGTCGAGCGAGACATTCTTGCGGAGCGGCGAATTCTCGCGCTGCCAGGCATACATGGCGCGCGCATCGGCAATGCCGGCGCCAGCCAGTGTGCGCACGGGGCCGGGCGAAAGCGCATTGACGCGGACGCCTTGCGGGCCAAAATCGCTGGCGAGGTAGCGCATCGAGGCTTCCAGTGCGGCCTTGGCCACACCCATGACATTGTAGTTCGGCATCAGCCGCATCGAGCCGCCATAGGTCAGCGTAATCATCGACCCGCCATGCGGCATGCGGGCTGCAGCGCGCTTGGCGGCCTCGGTGAAGGAGAAACACGAGATCACCATCGTGCGCGAGAAGTTCCCGCGGCTGGTATCGGCATAAAGCCCCTTCAGCTCGTTCTTGTCAGAAAAGCCGATGGCATGAACGATGAAGTCCAGCGTGTTGCGCGCAGGATCGCCGCCCCATTCGCGGTCAATTGCCTCGAATGCAGCATCCACCGAGGCAATGTCCTCGACATCACAAGGCAGCACCAGCGTTGAGCCAATGCTGTCGGCCAGCGGCTTCACGCGTTTGCCAAGCGCATCACCCTGATAGGTGAAGGCCATTTGCGCGCCATGCGCCGCCAATGTCCGGGCGATGCCCCAGGCAATCGAGTTCTGGTTGGCGACGCCCATGATGAGGCCGCGCTTGTTGTGCATGAGGGGGTGCATGGGGACAGGCTTTCTTCAGATGGCTGCGAGGGCGTCTGGCAGATCGGTATGCGTGAAATCATCGCCGACGAACAGAATTGAGGCATTGCGGGATTTTGTCATGGCATAGGCAAAGCAATCGCCCAAGTTGAGCTTGGACTTATGGCGACCTTTGCCGTAGAGCTCGAAGGCGCGCAGTGCGGAATAGCCATGCTCTTCTTCAATTGCGACAGTCCGGATGCAGCCAAGGACCATGAAATCATGCAAATCGCGAGAGGCTTCACTCACGCCTCCGTTGACACTTCGTCCCAATGCAAGAGCGGCTTCATAAAGCGCCATTGCGGATGTGAAAAACTCGCCGCCTTGCTCAAGACGGGCAAATAGACGCTCGCAACCCGGTTCACGAAGAATCATCGCCACAATCGCTGATGCATCAAAGAAGACCATCAATCCTCATACAACGAGTCGTAGAAAGCCTTGTCAGCCTTCAGGCCCGTCTTCCCGCGCGCGGCAACACGATCTTGAATATCGCGAATTTTTTCGCGAAACGGCCGCTTGTCTGCTTCCGCTTCCCGTTCCAGCAGCTTCAACCGATCTAATGCAGCCAACTTGATGGATTCTGTCAGTGTCTTGCCTTCACGGGCCGCCAAGCGACGCACAAGCTCGTCGGTTTCATGATCCCTGACATGAAATGCCATCACCACCTCCATCTAGACGACGAGTATAGACGACGTGGCAAGCACGCTCAAGCCAGCCTCAAGCCTCCAGCTTCTTCATCACGATGGTCGCGTTCGTTCCGCCGAAGCCGAATGAGTTCGACAGCACGCAAGACAGGCCTGCATTCTCGATGCGCTTGCGCACGATGCGCATGTCGGCAAAGGCCGGGTCCAGTTCCTCGATATGAGCGCTTTCGCAGACGAAATCATTGTTGAGCATCAGCAGCGAATAAATCGCCTCCTGCAC
>JANMMX010000170.1:0-4002 GCA_031373605.1 Allobosea sp.
CGCTCAGTCGTGTTCACGCTCGCGCATCTCTCTGATCCCCATCTTGGACCGCTGGCCCGCTTCCGGCTGCGCGACATGCTGGGCAAGCGAGCCACCGGCTATGTGAACTGGCGGCGCTCGCGACGCCATGTCCATGACATGGGCGTGCTTGACCGCATCATTGACGACATTCTCGACAGCCGCCCGGATCATGTCGCCTGCACCGGCGACGTTGCGCATATCGGCCTGCCGGGCGAGTTTCGCACCGCGATTGCCTTTCTGGACAGACTGGGCCCGCTCGATAAGGTCAGCTTCGTTCCGGGCAATCACGATGCCTATGTGCGCTCGTCGCTGGCAGCGCTGTCACGCGACATGGCGCCCTGGTGTGCCAGCGATGATGGCGCAGCCGGCTATCCCTGGCTGAAGCGACGCGGTTCCATTGCGCTGATCGGGCTGAGTTCCGGCGTGCCGACTGCGCCGCTCGTCGCCTCCGGCAGGCTGGGCGCCGCACAGATCGCCAGGGCAGAAGAGCTGCTTTCTCAGGCGCAGGCTGACGGCCTGACGCGCGTCATCCTGATCCATCATCCGCCCCATCTTGGCGGGGCCAAGCGCGGGCGTGAATTGACCGATGCGCGTGCATTCGAGGTCATGCTGAGCCGCGTTGGCGCAGAGCTCGTGCTGCATGGCCACAACCACCGCGCCTCCCTGAACTGGCGGGAAGGGCCATTGGTGCGAACGCCGATCCTTGGCGTGCCTTCAGCCTCGGTTGGCCCACGCATTCAAGGCGCTGGCGGCCATGGCGACAGTGCGGGCTGGACCCTGCTGCGCTTTGCTGGCGAAGGCGGGAGCGCGCGCATCACAGCCGAGCGGCGCGGCCTCCTGCCCGATGGCACCATCGGCAAGCTTGAGCTGATCGACCTCGGCAGCTGACGGCAGAGACAGCGCTCAGATGCAGCGCCCGCCATCCACTTCCAGCACCGAACCGGTAATCATCTCCGCCTCGTCCGAACACAGGAACAGGGCGGCATTGGCAATATCCTGCGGCGTCGACAGTCGCCCCCAGGGGATGGAGGCACGGAAACTGGCGCGCTTTTCCGGCGTGTCCTCGCCCATGAAGGTGGCGAGCAGCGGCGTCTCGCCCGCAACGGGCGCCAGCGCATTTACGCGGATACGGTCCGGCGCCAGCTCGACTGCCATCGACTTGGACACGAGATTGGCCGCACCCTTCGAGGCATTGTACCAGGTCAGGCCGGGACGGGGCCGGATGCCCGCCGTCGAGCCGATGTTGAGGATGACGCCCCCACCGTGCTGCCGGAAATGCGGCACGAAGGCCCGCGCCATCAGGTAGATCGACTTCACGTTGACAGCGAAAACCCGGTCGAACTCGGCCTCGTCCACGTCCAGCATCGGCTGGTTGCGGTGGCTGACACCGGCATTGTTGACCACGATGTCAAGCCGACCGACCTTGGCGAGAACGCTGGCTGCCGCCTTGTCGACACTCTTGGCCTTGCTCACATCGCAGCCGACGGCAAAGGCCCGGCGACCGATGGACTTGGCCGCCGCACGCGCCAGATCGAGATTGAGATCAAGCACAACAACCCGCGCACCCTCGCGCGCGAAGGTCTCGGCAATGCCGAAACCGAACCCCTGCGCCCCGCCCGTCACTAGCGCCGTTTTGCCCTTGAGCCGCATGTCATCCCCCAGTTCGATTGTTCTTGTTAACGCAATGTGGGGTGCAAGGCCGTGTGCTGTCCAGCGCACCGAAGGCAATCCGCCATGCGGCGAAAGCGGCCATCAGGCGCCCATATCCTCGCGCAGCATTTCCAGCTCGAGCCAGCGCTCCTCGGCGGCTGAAATCTCGGCTTCGGCGGCTGCCAGCCGCGCCGAGACCTTGGCGAACAGTGCGGGGTCACGCGCATAGAGGTCGCCCGCCAGCGCCGCATTCAGCTTCACGATTTCCGCCCGCAACGCATCGATGGTCTTGGGCAGGGTTTCCAGCGCATGCTTATCGTTGAAGGTCATCTTGCGCTTGGACGAACTGGCCGTGATGGCTGCCTTCGATCCGGCCGGTTCTGCTGCCGCGAGCGACTTCGCCGCCTTGTTCTGCGCCGCCTTGGCGCGCACGCCCTCGCCGCGCTGGGCGATCATGTCGGAATAGCCGCCCGCATATTCCTGCCAGCGGCCATCGCCATCGCTGATGAGGGTCGATGTCACCACCCGGTCGATGAAATCGCGGTCATGGCTGACGATCAGCACCGTGCCGGGATAATCCGCCAGCGTCTCCTGAAGCAGATCGAGTGTCTCCAGATCGAGATCATTGGTCGGCTCGTCCAGCACCAGCAGGTTGGATGGTTTGGCAAGCGCGCGCGCCAGCATCAGCCGCCCGCGCTCGCCGCCCGACAGGGCGCCCACCGGCGTGCGCAACTGCAGCGGCTGGAACAGGAAGTCCCTCATATAGCTGGCGACATGGCGCGCCTGGCCGTTCACCGTCACCTGATCGCTGCCGCCGCCCGTCAGCGCGTCCGAGAGTGTCATGTTGGGGTCGAGGCTGTCGCGGCGCTGGTCCAGCGTCACCATTTCCAGCGTCACACCCAGCTTCACATAACCGGAATCGGGCGCAATCTGCCCCGTCAGCAGATTGATGAGCGTAGTCTTGCCCGCGCCATTGGGGCCGACAATGCCGATCCGGTCTCCGCGCGCGATGCGGATCGAGAAATCCTTGATGACCGGCGCGTCATAGGCTTTCGAGATGCCGACGGCTTCGATCACCAGCTTGCCCGAGATCGCGCCTTCGCTGACGATCAGTCTCGCCCCGCCGACAGCCTTGCGGGCCGAGCGCGCCTGCTGGCGCAATTCGCCAAGCTCGCGCAGACGACGCTGGTTGCGCGTGCGGCGCGCGCTGACGCCATAACGCAGCCAGTCTTCCTCGCGCACGATCTTGCGGTCCAGCTTGTGCCGGTCGCGCTCCTCCTGCGCCAGCACCTCGTCGCGCCAGGCCTCGAACGCCTCGAAACCCTTCTCGATCCGTGCGGTGCGGCCCCGGTCCAGCCAGATGGTGGCGCGCGAGAGCCGCTCCAGAAAGCGCCGGTCATGGCTGATGAGAATCAGCGCCGAGCGGGTGGACTTCAGCTCGCTCTCCAGCCATTCGATGACGGGCAGATCGAGATGGTTGGTCGGCTCGTCGAGCAGCAGGATGTCCGGCTCGGGCGCCAGCACGCGGGCAAGCGCTGCGCGCCTGCCCTCTCCGCCGGACAGCGTCGACGGGTCTTCCTCACCGGAAAGGCCGAGTTCCGTCAGCAGATACTGCGCGCGGTGGCTGTCATCGCCCGGCGCCAGGCCTGCCTCGACATAGGCGCGCGTGGTGGCGTAGCCTGCAAAGTCAGGCTCCTGCGGCAGATAGCGCAGGGTGGCGCCCGGCTGCAGGAAGCGCTCGCCGCTGTCAGCCTCGACCAGCCCGGCCACGATCTTGAGCAGAGTCGATTTGCCCGAACCGTTGCGCCCGACAAGGCAGACGCGCTCGCCTGCGCTGACGGCAAGCTCAGCCCCTTCCAGCAGCGGCGTGCCGCCAAAGGTGAGGCGGGTGTCTTTGAGAAACAGAAGGGGAGCAGCCATGGCGTGCTGGTAGCAAAGGCGCGCGCGCCGCGCCACCCGTTCAGACGTTCAATCGGCGCCTGATGAGGTTGGTCATGGGCCTCTCGAACCCGCGCCAGACCAGCACGGATGCGACAATCGCGGCGAGCAACGCCACAACGACATAAAGCACGGGCTGGGCGAAACCTGCCCACAGGAACATCTCGCGCAGACCGCGCATCGCGAAGGGGTGCACCAGATAAAGCGCATAAGAGGCATCGCCCAAACGTGCCATCGAGCGCACGAGGGCCGAGGGAGCCGTGATGCCGCGCCCCAGAGCAGCAGCGGCCACCAGCATGAGCGCAGGGCCGCCGCGCAGCAACAGCGCGCCGAACGGCGTTGCGGCCATCTCCAGCTGCTGCCCGAAGCCAAGCACCAGAAAGGCCAACAGCA
>JANMMX010000193.1:0-3132 GCA_031373605.1 Allobosea sp.
TGACAGATGATCTCGAGGAGCGGCTCTCCGCCGTCCTGCGCGACTTCAAGGTGGCCGTCGACATCGGCACACCCTTGCCGCTGGCGCGCGACATGCTTTCCCGCCATTGCAGAGTAGGTGCCGTGCACCGCCTTTCGCTCCTTGCCGAAACTGGCTCCGAGCCGATGTCGACAGGCGAAGCGCTTCTGCTCGCGCCCAAGAGTATCGATCTCGCGATCTCCCTGCTCGCGCTGCAAGCGGTCAACGATCTTCCAGGTGCCCTGATCCAGATCCACCGGGCGCTGCGACCTGACGGGTTGTTCATCGCAGCATTGCTGGGCGGGCAGACGCTGCATGAGCTGCGTCAGGCGTTCCTGTTGGCCGAAACCGAGATCGAGGGCGGTGCCAGCCCACGCGTGGCGCCTTTTGCCGATGTGCGCGACATGGGCGGATTGCTGCAACGCGCGGGTTTTGCGCTGCCGGTGACCGACAGCGAGACGGTGACCGTGCGCTACGCCTCGCCGCTGGGCCTGCTGCGGGATCTGCGGGCCATGGGCCTGACCAATCCACTGGCCGCGCGCAGGCGCAGCTTCCTGCGCCGCACGACGCTGATGCGAATGGTTGAAATCTATGCCGAGCGCTTCAGCGATGCTGACGGTCGTGTGCGGGCCACGTTCGAGATCATCTGGCTGTCAGGCTGGGCACCACATGAAAGCCAGCAAAAGCCTTTGCGACCAGGTTCAGCCAGGACGCGGCTGGCTGATGCGCTGGGCGTGATCGAAAACAGCACAGGCGAAAAGCCCGGGACATAGAGCCGACATTGCCTGTCCCGGGCAGGACGGAGCTGGCGTCGATCAGCCGTTCTTGTTCATCATCTGGCGAACGAGCCCGACGACAACCATCAGGACGCCACCACCAACGCCGCCGCCGGCAATCTGGCTGAGCAACCCGCTGCCGAGCAGGCCGCCAAGGAGCTGGCCGCCAATGCCGCCACCGACAAGGCCTGCAACTGTATTGCCGATCGTGCCAAGGCTGAAGTTCTTCAGGACCGCACCGGCCAGATTGCCGCCAATGGCACCGGTCACAAGCTGGATGAGAATGGCTTCCATGATCTTGACCCCTCATTTGACCGGCCGCAGAACATCTGGAGCAGACGTCCTTTGATGGCCAGGACTGCAGGTTATTGGCCTGCCGACATGACAACGAGAGCACTTGCAGCCGATGATGGCAAGATGTCGCAGGCGCGCCACACATTGACACCCGTTGCCGGAAAGCGTCAGCACGCTACCGAGCAGGCGCTGGCAATGCGAAGTTGCACCTTGCGAATTTCAGAACAGGATTGACATGACCGGCTTCGTTTTCAACACCCCGCCCTCGATCCGGTTTGGCGCCGGTGCCCGGAAGCAGCTGGGCGAAATCACTTCGCAGGTTCTGGGATCGCGCGTGTTGCTGGTCACCGACAAGGGGCTGGTCCAAGCCGGACTGGTGCAGCCTGTCATCGACCGGATTGCAGCCACAGGTGCTTCGGTGGCTGTTTTCGATGGTGTGGTTGCCGATCCGCCCGAAGCCATCCTGATGGAAGCTCTGGCGATGGCAAAATCACACAATGCGACCGGCATTCTGGGTTTTGGCGGCGGCTCGGCGCTTGATGTCGCCAAGCTGGTGGCCTTGCTGGCCTGCTCGGGCGAAGTTCTTGCGCAGGCCTATGGTGTCGGCAATGCCAAAGGGCCGCGCCTGCCGCTCGTCCTGGTGCCGACGACGGCAGGCACCGGCTCGGAAGTGACGCCGATCTCGATCATCACCACCGGCACCATCGAGAAGAAAGGCGTCGTCTCGCCCCTGCTTCTGCCGGATGTCGCTGTGCTTGATCCTGAGCTGACGCTTGGCCTGCCCCCGCATGTGACGGCAGCTACCGGCATCGACGCCATGGTGCACGCGATCGAGGCCATCACCTCGGCCTCACCCAACAACAACCCGGTCTCGCGCGCTCTGGCAACAGAGGCGCTGACCCTGCTCGGCCGCCATATATCGACTGCGGTGCATGATGGCGGCAATCTGGAGGCGCGTTCCGGCATGTTGCTGGGTTCGATGTTGGCAGGGCAGGCCTTTGCCAATTCGCCAGTCGCGGCCGTGCATGCGCTGGCCTATCCTATCGGTGGCATCCACCATGTCCCGCACGGGCTTTCCAATGCGCTGGTGTTGCCCCACGTCATCCGCTTCAACCGCAATGCCTGCCGCCCGGCCTATGCGCAGATCGCACGCGTGCTCTTTCCCGATCTTGCAGAAGCCACACGCAGTCAGCGCGCCGATGCATTGTCTGAGCGCATGGCCGCCCTTTCCGCCTCGCTTGGGCTGGAGCAGCGCCTGCGCGATATCGGCATCACGGAGGAAGACCTGCCGATGCTGGCATCCGAAGCCATGAAGCAGACGCGGCTTTTGGTTAACAATCCCCGGCCTGTCACACAGGCTGATGCCTTGGCCATCTACAAAGCCGCCTGGTGAGGAGCGCGCGATGCCAGACCGTCCCGTCAGATTGTCGCGTGGCGCTTTCCGCGTCTTCCGCACGATTCCCACGCGCTGGATGGACAATGACGTGTTCGGACACGTCAACAACGTCGTCTATTATTCCTGGTTCGACACGGCGGTGAATGCCTGGCTGGTCGAGAATGGCCTTCTGGACATCGGTGGCAGCGAAGTAGTCGGACTGGTGGCCGAAACCGGTTGCACCTATTTCGAAAGCGTGGCCTTCCCCGAAACGGTGGAGGCGGCCATCGCCGTGGAGCGCATCGGCCATTCCTCGGTCACTTACAGGGTCGGCATCTTCCGGGCGGGATCAGAGCTGGCCGCGGCGCAGGGGCGTTTCACCCATGTCTATGTCGAGCGCAAGACACAGCGCCCGGTGGCAATCCCGGGCGCTGCGCGGCAGATGATGAATGCGATCAGCGTCAGTGCGTGAGACGGCAATCAGTGTGTGAGGCGGATCGAGCCGATCTCATTGGCAATCGTCTCGAAGACCGGCGTCAGCTGCGAGGCAGTGGCCACCTCGTAGTACATCGACGGGTTGCTGGCGCAGGCCCGAAGCAGAGCCGCATCGCCATCAATCACGCGCACCGAGTAGATCGTGATGCCCATGGCCTTGGCATTGGTGCAGGC
>JANMMX010000209.1:0-11886 GCA_031373605.1 Allobosea sp.
CAGGTCTTCGGCAAGGTCGTCGTCACGTTCTGAGAGCGTCGCGCAGGACCACAAAGTCTTGACCTTCACAGCTTTTTGGCCACAAACCGGCAGCGGGTTGGGACAAAGACACACGTGAAACTGCTCAAGACACTCGCCAGCGCCGTGATGATCGGGCTGGTGCGGACCATTTTCGGCTTCCTGCGCCTGATCGGCCGCGAGCGCGCCAGCAATCTTGGCGGCTGGCTGATGCGCAATGTCAGCCCGCTCGTCCCGGTCAACAGGATCGCCTATGCCAATATTCGCGCGGCCTTGCCCGAAAAATCGGAGGCTGAGGTGCGCGCCATCGCGCGCGGCGCCTGGGAAAATCTTGGCCGCACGGCAGCGGAATACGCGCATCTCGACACGCTGTTCGACTATGACCACGACAACCCGGATGCCCCTGCCCGCGTCGAGGTCAATGGCATCGACCACTTCAACGCGCTGCGCGATGATGGCCGCCCCGGCCTGATCTTCTCGACGCATCTGGCGAACTGGGAGCTGCCGGCCATCTGCGCCGCCCGCTACGGGCTGGAAGCCACAGCCGTCTTCCGCGCGCCGAACGACCCGGCCATTGCCCGCGTCGTCCATGAAATTCGTTCCGGCACGATGGGAGGGCTGGCGGCCGCCAAGCAGGGCGCCGCCTATTCGATGCAGGCCGTGCTGGAAAAGGACGGCCATCTCGGCATGCTGATCGACCAGCATTTCACGCGTGGCGTCGTTGTGCCGTTTTTCGGGCGCCCCGCCCTCACCAATCCGATCATGGGCAAGTTTGCCAGGCGCTATGAATGCCCCGTCCACGGTGTGCGCGTCATCCGTCGGCCTGACCAGCGTTTCCGGCTGGAACTGACCCCGCCGCTCGATCTGCCGCGCGACGCGAAGGGCGAGATCGATGTCACGGGCGCGATGGCAATGATGACGGCGATCATCGAGGGCTGGGTCCGCGAGCATCCGGAACAGTGGCTCTGGATGCACCGGCGCTGGAGACCGAACATGATCGCGGCTGAGGCGCTGGCAGCCTATCAGGCGCGATTCGAGGGTGCCATCAAGGCAACGTGATTTCCAAGTGAAGCATTTTGGCGTTTTGGTAACGTCAGAAGGATAGTTTCACCGTCATGAACCAGTCTTTGCGCCTCCCCTCTCTTGCCATTGCCTCCCTTGCCATGGCCGCTCTTGCGGCGGTTGCATTGTGGCCATTCGTCCAGACGGCACAGGCCCAGACACCACAGAAGCCAAGGGCCGTGGTCGAGCTGTTCACCAGCCAGGGCTGCTCATCGTGCCCGAAGGCAGATGCGGTTCTGCGCGATCTGACGCGCGAACCGGGCGTGGTCGCCCTGACATTCCCCGTGACCTATTGGGATTATCTCGGCTGGAAGGACACGCTGGCGAATGACCAGTTCTCGCAGCGCCAGCGCAGCTACGCGTCCGGCCGCGGCGACGGGCAGGTCTATACCCCGCAAGCAGTCGTGAATGGCGCAGTTCATGTCATCGGCTCGGACCGGGCGGCCATCGACAAGGCCATGGCCCGGCAGGGCAGCGCTGAACTTCCGGTTGCGGTCGAGATTGACGAGGCCAGCCAGCGCGTGCGCCTGAGCGCCAACCGTGGCGAGACGGCCAAAAGCGGCTCGGTCTGGATCATGCCGGTCCTGCGTGAGCGGACTGTTGTCATCGCGCGTGGCGAGAACAAGGGCCGCACCATCACCTATGCCAATGTCGTGCGCGGCATGACGAGGCTTGGCGACTGGAATGGCCAATCCGTTGCGCTCGACATGCCTGCCGCAAGCATGAAAACAGCAGACTCAGATGGCTATGTCATCGTCGTGCAAGGCGTCGGCAAGGCCGGTGTCATTCTGGGGGCGGCGCGCAGCAACGGGCTCTGATTCAGCTTCGTCGCGCTAGAGCAGGATGACTTTGTTGGGCAATTCATCCGGGTTCGACGTGCTGGCTGGCGCATGCTCGGCCAGCAGCTTGCCTACCTCGTCGACAGCGTAAACCAGCCCGCCGACCAGATCACCCGCCCGCGCAGCACGCAGCAGCGGCTCCATCAACGGTCGCCAGACCTTTGCATCGATCTTGTCTGCGATGCCCGTATCGGTGACCACCTCGGCATAGCGCTCGGTCAGCGCCACATAGATCAGCACGCCCGTGCGGCCTGATGTCCGCGTCAGCCCACGTGCCATGAACTCGCGCAACGCCACATCATGCGCGCGGCGGCGCTTGATGAAACGCGGCACGAAACGACCGGCTGCGCCGCGCCATTGGCAGAGCAGCACCAGCACGATGGCCAGAGCCCACTGGATCAGGAAGATGCGCTGCGCGCTCAGTTCCGTCAAAGCCACCAGTGGCCAGGGCGCAAGCAGCGCCACAACCAGCGCAAACACGATGGGCAGGGTCCGATAGCTGCTGGCGGCGCGGTCCACCATCACGACGATCTCGCCGGATGTGCCACGCTCGGCCTGCACGATCGCGGCATTGATCCTAGCCTGATCCTCGCTGTTCAACATCTGTCACCAATCCCCGGAGGCGCCACCGCCTCCCGATGAGCCGCCGCCTCCGGAAAATCCACCCCCTGACGATCCGCCACTCCAGCCCCCGCCCGAATTGCCGGATGACCAGCCGCTGCCGCCCCAGCCGGAGCTGACATCGGGCAGGATGACCCAGTTGCCTGAGCGCGTGCGGTGCCAGCGCTGCCCGCTGCGTCCGGACGGGCCTTGATTGAGCGAGCGCAGGAAGGAGACGATCACGAACAGGAAAATCGCCATCATGATGACGGCGATGACAACCTCTTCGCCAGACGTGTCATCTGGGCGCACCTTGGCGCGGCGCTGCCATTCCTCGGCATCGCCCGTGAGTGTCGCCAGGATGGCATCGATGCCGGCCTCGACACCGCCACCGAAATCCCCTGCCTTGAAGCGCGGCGCAATCGCCGTGCTGATAATGACCCGTGACAGCGCATCGGTCATGGCGCCTTCAAGGCCATAGCCAACCTCGATCCGGATCTTGCGCTCATTGGGCGCGACCAGCAGCAGCAGGCCATTGTTCTTGACCTTGTCGCCCAGCTGCCAGTGGCGAAACAGCCGGTTGCCGAAATCCTCGATGGTCGTGTCCTGCAGCGAGGGGAACGTGACCACCACGACCTGGTCGCTGGTTTTGGCCTCATGCGCGGCAAGCTTCACCTCGATCTTGGCACGGGCGTCCGCGCTGATGATCGAGGCACCATCGACAATGCGCCCCGTGAGCGCCGGGAACTTCAGTTCGGCTGCAAACAGCGCTGTCGCGTAACAGGCGAGCACCATCGCCAGCCAGATGCGCAAGGGGCGCACCGCGATCATCACCGGCTCAAGCCTGCATCATCGGTTCAGAACTTGATCGCAGGCGGTCGATCTGCGCCCGCTGTCGCCCCAAAGCTTTCCATCGCCTTGGCACCCCAGAACAGCTTCGCCCAGATCACGCCCGGAAAGGTGCGGATCTCGGTGTTGAACACGCGCACGCCCTCGATGTAATCGCGGCGCGCCACGGCAATGCGGTTTTCGGTGCCTTCAAGTTGGGATTGCAGGGCTAGGAAGTTGGCGTTGGACTTCAGCTCGGGGTAGCGTTCCACCGTGACCAGAAGCCGTCCGAGCGCGCCGGTCAGCGCATTCTGTGCCTCCTGATACTCCCTGAACTTGGCCGGATCCGTGACCGTCGAGGCATCAACCTTGACCTGGCTGGCCTTGGCCCGGGCCTCGATCACGCTGGTCAGCACCTCGCGCTCCTGCTGGGCAAAGCCCTTCACCGTCTCGACCAGATTGGGGATGAGATCGGCGCGGCGCTGATACTGGTTCTGCACCTCGCTCCAGGCCGCCTTCGCCTTCTCTTCCAGCGTCGGCACATTGTTGACGCCGCAGCCGGCCAGGATCGTGGCAAGGCCAAACAGCGCCAGAATGCGCAGAATGTGGCAGGACATGGCGGTTTGCGGCAGCGAGGGAGCGGTGGCTGACATGGATTGGCCCTTTCAGCAAAAGTGTTCGGCGCGAGTCATACAGGCCTAGCTAGCCCGGCGCCATGACCGCCATGCGAAAGATGCGCATCAGGACCTCTTTCAGTGCGCATCATTTTCAAGCCAGCGCCCCAAAGCGGCGATGGCGGCCCGATGACAACCTGCTAGCATCAGGGCAGTCCATTCGGGAGGTCATCATGTCGAACCGTCTTCACAAGGCCCTGGCCTGTTCCTTTGTTGGCGCGGGCCTTCTGGCCTTGGCAGTCCCGGCCATGGCGCAGGCGCCCGCCCAGCCGGAGGCCGCGACCGGGCGCGTCGTCAAAGCCCTCGGGCTTTCACAGCGCCATATGGTGGCAGCCGCCAACCCGCTGGCAACCGAAGCCGGGCGCACGATCCTGCGGGCAGGTGGCAGCGCAACCGATGCCGCGATCGCCGTGCAGCTCGTGCTCAATCTGGTCGAGCCGCAAAGCTCCGGCATCGGCGGCGGGGCGTTTTTCGTGCACTGGGACGAGGGCAGGAAGGCGCTGGTGACACTCGATGGCCGCGAAACGGCGCCTGCTGCGGCAAAGCCCGAGCGATTCCTGGGGGCCGACGGCAAGCCCATGCGCTTCATGGATGCCGTGGTCGGCGGGCGCTCGGTCGGTGTGCCCGGCACACTCAAGCTGCTCGAGGAAGCGCACAGGCGCTGGGGCAAATTGCCCTGGGGCCGCGTTGTCCAGCCAGCGCTCACGCTTGCCGAAGAGGGGTTCACCATCTCGCCCCGCCTCAACGGGCTGCTGTCGCGCGAAACCGCACTGAAGCAGGACAAGCGGGCACTGGCTTACTTCTACGACGCAGACGGCAAGGCGAAGGCCGTCGGCACGGTGCTGAAGAACCCTGGCTTTGCCGCGACCCTGCGCACCATTGCGACGCAAGGCTCGGCTGATTTCTATCAGGGCGCCATCGCCTCCGACATTGTTGCGACCGTCACCAGCCACGCGACCGCCCCCGGTGACATCACCCTGGCGGACCTGCGCGCCTACAAGGTCGAGGAGCGCGCACCCGTTTGCGGCACCTATCGCAGCTGGCGGGTCTGCGGCATGGGGCCGCCCTCTTCCGGCGCAGTTGCCGTGCAGCAGATGCTCGGCACGCTCGAAACGCAGGACATGGCGGCACTGGGACCGGGCGCAGAAGCCGCGCACTGGATCAGCGAGGCGGGCCGCCTCGCCTTCGCCGACCGCGCCATGTATCTGGCCGATCCGGCCTTTGTGCCCGTTCCGGTGCCGGGCCTGATCGATGACGGCTACATCCGCGCCCGCGCCGGCCTGATCGATCCCGACAAATCCATGGGCCGCGCCAAGGCCGGCGAGCCACCCAACAAGCGCGCGGGCCTGATGGCGCCCTCCGACGGCATCGAGAACGGCACCAGCCACATCTCCGTGATCGACAGCGCCGGCAACGCCGTCTCCATGACCACGACCATCGAAGACGGCTTTGGCGCGCGAATCATGACAGCAGGCGGTTTTCTGCTGAACAACGAGCTGACGGATTTCTCGCTTGCGCCGTCTGAAGACGGCAAACCGGTGGCCAACCGCGTCGAGCCGGGCAAGCGGCCGCGCAGCTCGATGGCACCCACCATCGTTTTTGACGCAGATGGCCGCCTGCATGCCGTCGTGGGCTCGCCCGGCGGCAGCCAGATCATCGGCTATGTCGTGAAGACGCTGGTCGCAATGCTGGACTGGAAGATGGACCCGCAGCAGGCGGTCGATTTCGCCAATTTCGGCAGCCGCAACGGCCCGACCGAACTTGAAAAGGGCAGCGAGGCGGACGCCTGGAAGGCGGCGCTCGAAGCGAAGGGCCATGAGGTGCGCCTGATCGACATGACCTCGGGCATCCAGGCGATCACACGCACCCGCCAGGGCTTTGCCGGCGGCGCCGATGGCCGCCGCGAAGGCGTGGCAATCGGAGACTGAGAGATGATTGCCTATTTGCCTGACGCGTCCGTGATGCTGGCCTATACGCTGGCCTCGATCATCCTGTTCATCACACCGGGGCCGGACATGAGCCTGTTTCTGGCCCGCACACTGGCGGGCGGACGCCGGGCGGGTGTTGCCTCACTGCTGGGGGCAAGCGCCGGTTGCGTGGTCCATTCCGTGCTGGTTGCGGTGGGCGTGTCAGCGCTGCTGGCGGCCTCGCAGACCGCCTTCCTGATCCTGAAAATTGTCGGCGCGGGCTACCTGCTCTGGCTCGCGGTCGATGCCGTGCGCAATGGCTCGGCCCTCAGCATCCAGTCGGTCGAGCGACAGGAGTTCCCGTTCTGGCGCACCTTCATGGTCGGCCTGGGCATCAATCTCGCCAACCCGAAAGTGGTGCTGTTCTTCATCACCTTCCTGCCGCAGTTCATCTCGGCCAGCGACCCGCATGCGGCTGGAAAGCTGCTGTTTCTCGGGCTCTACTACATGGTGCTGACGCTGCCGCTGGCTGTCCTGATGATCTTCGGTGCCGAGCGCCTGATCGGCTGGCTGCGCACAAGGCCTGGCATCCTGCGCGGGATCGACTGGAGCTTTGCCGGGATATTCAGCTATTTCGCGCTCAGGATTGCGCTGACGGAGGGGCGCTGATCGCTTGCGGCTTGATGCCGCCTGCCTTGCGGCCGGCCACAAGCCAGTACATCAGGCCGCTTGCCGCGCCGATCAGGAACAGCGCAGCGATCACCTTGCCCTCGGTCGCCGTTGGGGCGCGGCCCAGACGCAGCATCGCCAGCGGCAGAAATGCTGTGAGAGCGCCAGTCGCCGTGATCTGCGCAACCGCGCTGCGAAGTCCGAACAATTCGCTGGAAATCGCCACCAGCACCACCGGGATCACGATGATCGCCAGCGCCAGACGCCCGGCCAGTGCCAGGGCAGAATTGGCGCGCAGGGTGGGATCATAACCATCGGCCAACTCGTCAAACACCGCAGCAAACAGTGCGTGCATGCCGCCGCCAACCAGCTGCGCCAGTTCAGGCGAGACGACGCTTGCGATCATGATCGCAAACATTGCCGCACCCATCGCCAGCATCAGCGCGAACGGAATGACGATCAGCCAGCGCAGGATCAGGCTCACGCCAAGGGCTCCGCTTGCGCTTCAGCCTCGGCCTCATCCAGCATCATGCGGGCCCGCGCCGAGACCTTCTCGGTCTCGCTCTTCAGCTGGCCGCAGGCGGCCAGAATGTCACGGCCGCGCGGCGTACGCACCGGCGAGGCATAGCCCGCCCGGAAGACGATGTCGGAAAAACGCTCGATCCGGTCCCAGTCCGAGCATTCATAGCGCGTGCCGGGCCAGGGATTGAACGGGATCAGGTTGATCTTGGCCGGAATGCCCTTGAGCAGCCTGACGAGATCGCGCGCCTCGGCATCTGAATCGTTCACGCCCTTCAGCATCACATATTCAAACGTGATGCGCCGCGCATTCGACAAGCCGGGATAGGCGCGGCAGGCCTCCAGCAGATCGCGGATGGGGTATTTCTTGTTCAGCGGCACCAGCTCGTTGCGCAGATCATCGCGCACGGCATGCAGCGAGATCGCCAGCATGGAGCTGGCGCTGGCACCCAGCGGCGGAATTTGCGGCACCACGCCCGAGGTCGAGACCGTGATGCGACGGCGGCCCAGCGAAAGCCCTTCGCCATCGGAGATGACATCGATGGCGTCCACCACATTGTCGAAATTGTAGAGCGGCTCGCCCATGCCCATGAAGACGATATTTGAGACAAGCCTGGGGCTGTCCTCGGAGACATAGGTGTCAGCTGGCCTGACCGCACCGGAATAATCCCCCAGCCGGTCACGCGCCACCATCAGCTGCATGACGATTTCTTCGGTCGTCAGGTTGCGCACGAGACGCTGCGTGCCGGTATGGCAGAAGGTGCAGGTCAGCGTGCAGCCCACCTGGCTGGAAACACACAGCGTGCCGCGATCCGACTCGGGGATATAGACGCACTCGATCTCGGCGCCCTTGTCACGCGGGCCGGTGGAAGGCATCCGCATCAGCCATTTGCGCGTGCCGTCAACCGAAACCTGCTCGGCGGTGACCTCCGGCAGATCGAGCGTGAACCTTGCCGCCAGATCAGCGCGAAGGCCCTTGCCGATGGTCGTCATCTGGTCCCAGTCGCGCACGCCGCGCTGATAAACCCAGTGCCAGAGCTGGGAGGCACGCATGCGCTGCTGCTTTTCCGGCACGCCGACCTCGGCCATCGCCTGCATCATGCCCGCGCGTGTCCGCCCGGCCAGCGACGGCCGCACGAGAACAGCCGGAGTCACTGCATCCGGAACAGGCAAATCGAGGATCGGCGAAATGCTCACTTGCAGGCCTCTTCGGCGCGCTTGACCGCCTGCGCGACGCCGGCGAGCGCATATTTGTCAGCCGTGGCATTGCCCCGTTTCGATGTGGCCTTGATTTCAAGCTCGGAACCGCGCCGCATCGCATCGAGCATGCGTGGCTCTTCGGCCGGGTTCTTCAGGAAGAGGTGCTTGCCCTTTGCAGCCATGGCGTAACGCTGGTCACCCACGAGCGCCTGATGCTCGACATCTTCCTTCAGGTCGAAGTTCATCACGAGGCTGATCTCATTGCGCACACCCTGTCCGGGACGCGTGGAAACAAACAGCAAACCTTCCACATCCTTGAGATTTGCCGGCTGGCGCGACACGGCCTTCGACAGGGCATAGCAAAGCTTCGGTGCATTGGGCTGGGCCGAGAAGGCCTGCCAGCGCGACGCTGTTTCCAGCAGCACCATCAGCGCCTGTCCGCTCGCAGCCACCGCCGGCTTCGGCTTGGCCGCTTGCGCCCATGCGGCGTTTGATGCGACCAGCGCAAAAGCACCAGAGGCCAGCAGCAGGAACATGCCGAAAGGTTTGCTTTGGAAAGAAGAGAAAACGGGTCGATTCATGGGCCGCCATCGCATGTTGGTCGGTGCCTTGATCTGGCCGTCACGGGCAAGCCGCCTGCCAAACCATTGCACCTGATATGCGCACACATGCCATGATCGCGGCAAAAATGCGAACGGGAAGCTTGCGACGATGAGTCTGTTTCCTTTCGGGTGACTGGCATGCCACAATATTTCCTTTGGTTGTCAGCTGTGGTGCTTTCAGGATTGTCTCGAACACCAGCGCCGGGGGGTGCTGCGAGGCGGGTCCCTGCCAACCAGACCAAGGGGGATTGTCAGGTGACGGCAAAGGCCGATTTCACAGCGCTGGTCGTGGCCGTGGCTGAACGCCAGGATCGCGATGCCTTTGCCGAACTGTTCGATCATTTTGCGCCGCGCCTGAATGCCTATCTGTTGCGGCTTGGAACGCCGCATGCCTTGGCCGAAGAGGTCGTGCAGGACGCGCTGTCGACGCTCTGGCGCAAGGCGGCCCTGTTCGATCCCACCAAATCCTCTGTCTCGACCTGGCTCTATCGCATCGCCCGCAACCGCCGCATCGATCTGGCGAGGCGCGACCGCTCCGACAAGATCGATCCGGACGACCCCATGCTGCACCCGCCTGAAAATCTCGATCTCGACCAGATGGTCGATGCCCAGCAGCGCGAGGAGGCTGTGCGCACGGCGATGGCCAACCTGCCTCAGGAGCAGCTGGACCTTGTGCGGTTGGCTTTTTTCGAAGGTCTGACGCACAGTCAGGTCTCGGAGCGCACCGGGTTGCCATTGGGCACAGTCAAATCGCGCATCCGCCTCGCCTTCACGCGGCTGCGCCGCACGCTTGAGGCTGATGGCGTGGTCGAGGCGGGGTGAGGGTGCACATGAAGGCTCTGCTCAGCACCATTGTCGGCCCACCTTCCTCGCTTGTCATCGCGGATCTGCCCGAGCCTGTGCCCGGCCCCGGCGAGGTCGTGGTCGCGGTGAAGGCAGCTGCCCTCAACTTCTTCGACACGCTCATCATCGAGGATCGGTATCAGTTCCGGCCCCAGCGCCCGTTTTCGCCTTCCGCCGAATGCGCGGGCATCGTCCATGCCATTGGCGAGGGCGTCACTGGCTGGGCTTTGGGGGACCGCGCAGCACTCTGGGCCGGATGGGGCTGCGCCCGCGAAAAGGTCGTTGCCAGGGCAAGCGATCTGTTGCGCATCCCCTCAGCTCTCAGCGATGCGCAGGCCGCCGGATTGTTCGTC
Source organism: Allobosea sp. (assembly GCA_031373605.1). Taxonomy (GTDB): domain Bacteria; phylum Pseudomonadota; class Alphaproteobacteria; order Rhizobiales; family Beijerinckiaceae; genus Allobosea. Next base: position 10,115 of record JANMMX010000209.1, read on the forward strand.
ACCTATGGCACAGGGCTTCATGCGCTGGTGCAGCGCGGCCAGCTCAAGGCTGGCGAGACGCTGGTCGTGCTGGGCGCAGCTGGCGGCACGGGATTGGCTGCCGTCGAGCTGGGCGTGCTGCTCGGTGCGCGCGTCATCGCCTGCGCCTCGTCGGATGAAAAGCTCGCGCTTGCACGCGCCCATGGCGCCCACGAGACGCTGAACTACGAGGCCGAGAACCTGCGCGAGGGCCTGCGCCGCTTGACCGGCAAAGCCGGCGTCGATGTGCTTTACGACCCCGTCGGTGGCGATCTGGCCGAGTTGGCCCTGCGCTCGATGGGCTGGGGCGGGCGTTATCTGGTGGTCGGCTTTGCCGGCGGCGCCATTCCGAAGCTGCCGCTGAACCTGCTGCTGCTCAAGGGCTGCGACCTGCGCGGGGTTTTCTGGGGTGATTTCGTCATTCGTGAGCCAGATGCCAACCACGCCAACATGAAGCGCCTGCTGGCCTGGGCAGCAGAGGGCAAGTTGCGCGCCCATGTCCATGGCAGTTACCGGCTGGACCAGGCAGAAGAAGCCTTTGCCCTGATCGCCGGGCGCAAGGCGCAGGGCAAGGTGATCCTGACGCCCTGACTTGCTGCGCTGATGTCTAGCGCCTCAGGCGCGCCAGCATGTCACGCGCCGACTGCCGGTGTGTCTCTTTGATCGAACCGGCGACAGAGGCGATGGCTGCCGCAATCACCGCCGCATCATCAGTAAAACCGATCAGCGGCAGCATGTCGGGCATGACATCGATCGGCAGCAGGAAATAGCTGAGCGCGGCCAGCAACGTGTAGCGCACACGGCGCGGCGTCGCTGGATCGCGCGCACAGGCAAGCGCCGCCAGTGCATCTTCAGCGAAAGGGATTTGCGCAAACACCTTGCCGACCAGTTTCAGAAGCCGTGCGCCAAAGCGCTCCTCGTCCCGCATGGCACGACGGATCGCCTCCATTTCCTCGCGGGAAAAGCCGTCCTCGGTCTTGATGGCCATGATTGCCTCCAGATGCTGCTGAGCCCGGCACGCAGCGTTTGCGCGACAAGAGATGGCCCGGCCCTGGTCGTTGCACAAGTGCTGACGCGCTTTGGCTTGTGGCATTCGCCTGCTAGACCGGTTTCAACGAAGCCTTGTTCCGGAGAGACACCATGAAGCTCGATTCCTCGATTGCCGCTGTTGTCACCGGGGGCGCGTCCGGCCTCGGGGAAGGCACCGCCCGCATGCTGGCCAGCCACGGCGTCAAGGTGACGATCCTCGACATGAATGCCGAGCGCGGCAATGAGGTGGCGCGCGAGATCGGCGGCCTGTTTGTGAGCTGCGACGTCACCAGCGAGGCTTCTGTCGATGCAGCGCTCACCGCTGCACGCGCCGCCCATGGCACCGAGCGCATTCTGGTCAATTGCGCCGGCATCGCGCCCGGTCGCCGCGTGATCTCGAAGAAGCGTGATACGGGCGAGCTTGTTGCCCACGATCTGGCGACTTTCGAGAAGGTCATTGCCGTCAACCTGTCCGGCACCTTCCGCATGATTGCCAAGTCAGCGGTGGCGATGGCAGCACTTGACCCCATCAATGCCGATGGTTCGCGCGGCGTGATGGTCTGCACCGCCTCCGTTGCTGCCGAAGATGGCCAGATCGGCCAGGCGGCCTATGCGGCCTCCAAGGGCGGCGTTGTGGGCATGACACTGCCCATCGCGCGCGATCTTGCCCAGACCGGCATCCGCGTCATGACGATCATGCCCGGCCTGTTCGAGACGCCGATGTT
>JANMMX010000246.1:0-13149 GCA_031373605.1 Allobosea sp.
CAGCCGCTCGGCGATCTGCTGGCGGTTGCGGTAGATGTCGGTGCCCCAGTCGAACTCGACATAGACGATCGAGAGGCCGACACCGGAAACAGAGCGGACGCGCGTCACGCCGGGCAAGCCGTTCATCTGGGTTTCCAGCGGAACCGAGATGAGCTGCTCGACCTCGGGCGGGGCCAGCCCCTCGGCTTCCGTCATGATCGTGACGGTCGGCTTGTTGAGATCGGGAAAGACGTCGACCGGCAGCCTGGTGACGGTGAAAGCGCCAAGGACGATCAGCACGCCCGCCAGTGCCAGCACCAGCAGACGGTTGCGAAGCGATTGGGTGACAAGGAAGTTGAACATCGCTGCAGCCTCACCGGATCTGGTTGAGCAGTTCGGCGCCGCCGGTCACGATCCGCCGGCTCGTCTCCAGCCCCGAGATCACCAGCACCCGCGTCGCATCGAGCGGCTCGACGCGCACCTCGCGGGGGATGAAGCGCTCGGCATTGGCATGCTCGTAGACGATCAGCTGGCCATTGCCGGCACGCACCACGGCCGCGCGCGGGATGGCGATGCCGCTCCTGACCTCTTCGGTCTCGGCGACAACCGTGAGCAGGGTGCCAAGGCGCAGGCCCCTGGTGCCTTCCTCGACGGCAAAGTGGATCGGGATGGCCTGGTTGCGGTCAGCAAAGCCGGAGCCCTGATAGTCGAGTTTGACCGACTGGCCATCGCTCAGACGGGCTGTCCCGGTCTTTGCACCAGCCAGCGCATCGAAGGTCAGCGCCTCGACCCAGAGCCGGTCCGGGTTGATGATCTGGAAGATCATCGCATTAACCTCGACCACCTGTCCGGGTGTCGCGGCAGCTGACGCGATCACGCCATCGACGGGGGCGACAAGGCGCTCGGTCTCGCGCGGTGCGCGCTCCAGATTGGCGCGGCGCACCCTGAGGCCCGCCAGTTCCAGTTCCGTGTCCTCGATCTGCGAACGGGCCACGATGTTCTGGATGGCGCGGAAGCGCTCCAGGCGCCGCTGCACGAGTGCGAGTTGCTGGTCGAGCTCGCGGGCCTGCTGCTGCTGTGTCGTGACGTCGGCGGCGCTGATCGCGGGCTGCACCAGCGCCAGCACATCGCCCGCCTTCACCCGCTGGCCAAGGCGCGGGAAGCCGCCCTGCGGTGGCGACAAGCGCCCGGTGACGGAGGTTTGGACGCTGCCGCTGGCCGACGGATCGGGGATGACCCGGCCCGGCAGCGACACGGCGCGGCGGTGATCCTCGGGCTTTGCCATGATGGTGCGCACGCTGAGAATGCGCTGTGTCGCCTTGGGCACGAACACCGCGCCATCGGGAAAGCGCTGCGCCAGATCGACCGATGAAAGCGTGCCGACACTGGACTGTGGCGCATCGGCTTTCGCGGGCGGTGCAACAGCAAAGCCAAGTGCGACGGTGAGGCCGCCAGCCAGTGCCGCAAGTCCGGGAGCAGGGCGCTTGTTGCGGCGCGACACCATCAGGCCGAGCAGGAAGGCCGCGATGGCGACCACCGGCAGGGTCGGATCGTGGCTCACCACGCGCTCCTTCAGCCCCTTGGCGACAGCGCTGGCCACGAGCCATGATGTCGGGCCTGGAACGACTTTGGCAGGCGCATCAGTGGGGATTTTCAGCACGCCCGTCAGCACATCAAGGTCAGCACCGGCAGTGACCGTGAAGATCAGGTCATGGCTTTCGCCAGCCCTCGCCCAGGGCGCGTCGAGGATGAACGTGCCATCCGCGCCACGAATGGCCTTGAGCGCGCCGCCCGGCGTCTCGACCTCAACCTCGGCCTCGCTGACCGGCTCATTCGTGATGAAGCGATCGACATAGATCATCAGCTTGCCGGAGCGCAGCACGCCGATCAGTTCGAAGACATCCGATGATGCATCGACGCGCGGCGCGATCGTGGTGGAAACCGGGGTCGGCGGCGCACCATGGTCATGCCCCTCATGTGCGGCAAGCCGCGAGGGCAGGGCTGCAGCAAGAAGCATGGACAGCAGCAGGGCAAGACGGACAAGCATGGGGGGTTTCCGGCAGAGGCTGAAATGGCGCAAGAGACGCGCATCGCATCTTCGTCTGCGTGATCCGCGTAAGCCGTGTTTGTCCCGATTGTAACAAACTGTATCAGCCAGGGCATTGCGCGCAGAAGCGGGGGCCGGTTCTGTGCCCTGCGCAATGCTCCAGGATCTCACGATCCAGCGGCGGCTTTCAGCGGCAAGGTCACGCTCACGCTCAGGCCACCAGCCTCGCGGTTCGCCAGCGCGATGGTGCCGCCATGCCCGTTCAGGATCGTGCGGGCGATGGTGAGGCCAAGGCCAAAGCCGCCGGTTTCCCTGTTGCGTGAGGGCTCGAGGCGCCGAAACGGCTCGAAGGCCAGTTCGCGTTGCTCAGGCGGAATGCCGGGGCCGTCATCATCGATCACAAGCCGGGCATTCGCGGCCTCGAGACCAAGCGTGACATGGGCGCAGCCGCCATACTTGAGCGCGTTGTCGATCAGGTTGCCGATGGCCCGTTTCAGGGCCAGCGGGCGACCCTCCAGCACCAGGCGGGGCGCAGGGCTGAAGCTGATCCTTGAGCCCGCATCGCTGGCATCATCGACAAGGGTCTGCACCAGCGCGCCAAGATCGAGCGGGCGCATGTCCTCGTCGATGCGCTCGCCGCGCAGATAGGCAAGCGTCTGGTCCAGCATCTCTTCCATCTCCGCCAGATCTGCGCGGACGGAGGCGGCAAGTGCCGCATCGCCCAGGCCTTCGGTCTTCAGCCTGAGACGGGTGATCGGCGTCTTGAGATCATGCGAGACGGCTGCCAGGGCGTGCGTCCGGTCGTCGATCAGCCGCTTGATGCGCGCCTGCATCTCGTTGAAGGCGATGGCGAGTTCGCGCACCTCGCGCGGCCCGTCCTCCGGCACGCGGGCCTGATCGGAGCCGCGATACAGGCGCTGCGCCGCCGCGGCGAATGTCTGCAGCGGCCGCGTCATCCAGCGCACCAGCAGGATGGCAAAGCCGATCACACCCAGCGCCATCAGGCTGGTGGACAGCACCGTGCCGTGGTTCGTGGATGGTGGCGTCAATCGGGAGAAGACGCTGACATTGACCCAGCTTTCATCGGGCAGCTGCAAGGAGATGAGCGCCAGATGCGGGTCATTCTCCAGCTTGCGGTTGGCGCCGATGATGATCTGGCCGCCGGTCAGTTCCGGCGCCAGCTCCTGCAGCCGGGCACGCAGGCTCTCCCATTCCGCCGAGCCCGGCCCGCCGGAGACGGCATGCTCGGTCCGGCTCCAGTGCGCCTCGATTGGCCCGCCGGACAGCTCATGCGCCACAGGCTCGCGCTCGGCTGGCACAACGCGCATCACGGCGCGCTTGATGGTCAGCAGCCGGTCGGCAAGCCGGGCGTCGGCAGCAATCGTCGCTTCACGGTCAAGCGCGATCTGGTAGGCATGGAGGCTGGCAATGTGCACCACGCCGATCCCGATCAGCATCAGCAGGATGGTGCGGTTGGTCAGCGTGTCGAGCCCGAACCGGGCCAGCCAGTCTTGCAGGCGCGTTCTCGTGCCGGTTCTCATGCCCGTTTTCATGCCCGTTTTCATGCGCGCATCACCTTCGGCATGAACAGATAGCCGGCCCCGCGCACTGTCTTGATGACCTCGCTGCCATCTCCGCCCTGCTCGATCTTGCGGCGCAGGCGGCTGACCAGCACGTCGATCGAACGGTCGAACACATCTGCGGTCCGGTTCCGGGCGACCTCCAGCAGCCAGTCACGCGAGAGCACGCGGTTGGGGCTCTCCAGGAAGGCGAGCAGGAGATCGAACTCCCCGCCCGACACATCGACCAGCACACCCTGCGGGTTGACCAGCTCGCGGCGCAGCACATCCGCCCGCCAGCCATCGAAGGCGAAACCCCGGCGTGCCGCAGCAGGCTCCGACGTGCCGGTGCGGCGCAGCACCGCCTTGATCCGCGCCAGCAGCTCGCGCGGATTGAAGGGCTTGGCCAGATAATCATCCGCGCCGACCTCCAGCCCGACAATCCTGTCGGTGTCATCGCTTCTGGCGGTCAGCATGATGACGGGCACGGCGCTGTCGCGCCGCAGCTCCCGGCAAAGCTCGAGCCCGCCGGTGCCAGGCAGCATCAGGTCGAGCACGATCAGGTCAAAGCGCTCTGCCGCCATCGCCGCGCGCATGTCGACACCGTCACGGGCCAGCGCCACATCGAGCCCGTTCTCTTTCAGAAAACCGGCCAGCAACTGCCGGATCTGCCCGTCATCATCGACAATCAGGATGCGCGCCGGGCGCTGGGACAAGGGGCTGGCCTGGATCATCAGCTGGTCTGGCTCGCAAACGCTCGGCAAGGTGCGCCATCTGTTTCCGCCGTTTGTCTGCTCCGTGTCAAACCATGCCCCGCACATGCGCGCGATCAATGCAGCCTGCAGCTCGCGATCTCGCCTGAAGCGCGCTGCCGGGAGCTGGCAATGCAAGTTCTGGCAATGCAAGATCTGGCAATGCAAGTTCTAGCGATGCAGTATCACGCGATACACGATCACACCCGACCAGACCCGCAGCCTGAAGGACACGCCATGCGCCGCCTCTTTGCCAGCCTCTCCATTGCAGCATTCGCCGCAACCGCCAGCTTGCCGGCCTCAGCCCAGCCGGCATCGACACTCGAGAAGACCAAGCGGCAGGGCTTCGTCAATTGCGGGGCCAGCGAAGGTGTTCCGGGCTTCTCCCTGCCAGACGCGAATGGCCGCTGGGTTGGCTTCGACATCGACTGGTGCCGGGGCGTGGCGGCTGCAATCTTCAACGACCCGGAAGCTGCCAAGTTCAAGTCGCTGTCGGCGCGTGACCGGTTGATCTCGCTGCAAACGGGCGAAATCGACATGCTGGCGCGCACCACGACATGGACATCGTCGCGGGACACGGCGTTCGGACTGAACTTCACTGCGATCAACTATTTTGACGGCCAGGGCTTTCTGGTGCGCAAATCGGCAAACATTGCTTCCGCCAGGCAATTGGCCGGTTCTTCAGTCTGCATCCAGCAGGGCACGACCGGGGAACTCAACCTGGCTGACTTTGCCCGCGCCAACAGCATCAAGATCGAGACGGTCGGCTTCGCGACATCAACCGATGCCTCGAAGGCCTTTGAATCCGGCCGCTGCGACGCCTGGACCACGGACATCTCTGCGCTGTCCGCCAACAAGCTGAAATTCGAGAAGCCCGCCGACTTCATTGTGCTCGGCGATGTGATCTCGAAGGAACCGCTCGGTGGCTGGGTCCGGCAGGGCGATGACCAGTGGTTTGACATCGTGCGCTGGACGCTGTTCGCCATGATCAACGCCGAGGAGCTTGGCATCACGCAGGCCAATGTCGAGGACCTCGCCAGGACGGCCACCAATCCCGAGATCAGGCGGCTGCTCGGAGCCGAAGGCAAGTTCGGCGAGCAGTTTGGACTGACGAATGACTGGGTCGTGCGCATCATCAAGGCTGTCGGCAATTATGGCGAAAGCTATGAGCGCCACCTTGGCCCATCGACGCGCCTTGCCATCCCCCGGGGGCTCAACAACCTCTGGAACAAGGGTGGCGCCCAGTATGCGCCGCCTGTGAGGTGAGAGCACCATGGGCGTTCAGCAAGGCTGCCAGCCGCTGGCAGACCAAGCTCAGCCCGGCAGAGCGCAGACACGCCGGGCCAAGAGGTGCTTGGGCCCAGACGGGCTTGGGCCCAGACGGGCTTGGGTCAAGACGGGCTTGGGTCCAGCCCGCTTCAAACCATGCCGGGGTGGCCCCTCCGGTTCCTGCCTTGTCAACCGGGGTCGGTTGCCTGCAAAATAATCTCCCCGGTTGCTTGAACCGTTTCGACCCCTGTCGCGACCAATGGAGGCAAGATGGTCACCAGGCCGCAAACCACGCAGTCCACTGCGGACCATGATCTGGTGATCCGGATTGCCGAGGGCGATGAGCTCGCCATGCGGGTGCTTTATGCAAGGCATCAGTTGAAGATCTACCGTTTCGTGTTGCGCCTCGTGCGGGACGAGACGGCGGCGGAGGATGCGATCAGCGAGGTGTTCCTCGATGTCTGGCGTCAGGCCGCCCGCTTCGAGGGGCGTTCAAGCGTCACGACATGGCTGCTCGCCATGGCCCGCAACAAGGCCTGGTCTGCCCTGCGCAAGCGGCGGGAGATCGGCATTGACGATGGCATGGCCGAGCAACTGGAGGATGATTCCGATGACCCGGAAGTGGTGGCCCAGAAGGCAGACAAGGGCGCGGCAATGCGCCGGTGCATTGAGAAACTGACGGTCGATCATCGCGAGGTGATCGAGCTTGTCTACTACCAGGAAACGGCGCTGGATGAGGCGGCCATCATTCTGGACATTCCGGAAAACACCGTGAAGACCCGGCTTTTCCACGCCCGCAAGAAACTCTCCGAGCTTCTCAGAGAAGCTGGAATTGACAGAGGTTGGCCATGAGCACGATTTCGACATCTGGCAGCCAGCCTGCCGGGAAGGATCCGGGCGAGATCGAGGGCCTGCTGCCCTGGTATGCGACCGGCCGTCTCGATGCGGCTGACACGGCACGGATCGACACGGCCTTGCTGGGCGATCCTGAGCTGGCCCGCCGTCTGGCCCTCATCCGCGAGGAGATGGGCGAGGTTGCCCTGCTGAATGAACGTCTGCCCGGGCCATCGCGCAGGGCGCTGGATGCGATCATGGCCGGTGTCGCGGCCGAGCCGAGGCAGGCGCCAGCTCTGAAGCGCGCCCGGCAAGGCCTGCTGGAGTGGCTGGGCAGCACCTTGCAGGCCTTCTCGCCCCGCACGCTGGCGCTGGCGGCCTGCGCGGCTGTTGCCGTGCTGGGCTTGCAGAGCGCCATGCTGGGTGGGCTGATGGATGGGCTGATTGGCGGCCCGGATGGCGCAGCGCGCTACGGCACGGCGTCCGGCCCCGTCCAGGGCACCTCGTCCGGCAGCTTCGTCATGGTTGCTTTTGCGCCAACGGCGACTGCGGCCGACATCACGGCGTTTCTCAAGCGGTTTGACGCCAGCATTGTCGATGGGCCCCGCGCCAGTGGGCTGTTTCGCCTGAAGGTCAGCGGGCAAAGCCTGAGCGTGGCGCAGCTGGATGCCGTATTGGCAGCGATGCTGAAGGAGCAGGCCATCATCACCATGGCCGCGACAGGAAACTGAGGGCGCAAGCGGGACGCTTGCCTTTTCCACGATTGCGCAGATGATCCCTCACAGCGAGCAAAGCGATGATCCCCTTCCGGGTTTTCCTCACAGAACAAGCCAAGCCTGAGCAGGATAAGCCTGAGCATGGCGAGTCTGGACAAGGCGAGTCTGGGTGCTTCAGCCCCAGGCGCCTTGCCGTGGCTGCCTTGCTGGCGGGTTCCATGCTGACGCCATGGCCTGCATCGGCGCTGATGCCGATCACGCCCGGACTGTTTCCTGACGCGCCAATCGTGACAGCCCAGTATCGCAACAACAATCAGTCAGGCGGCTTTCGTGACGGCGGCACGCGCATGGGGGATGCGCGCCCGGGAGGCTTTCAGGGGGGAGAGATCTACCGGTCGCAAACCCCGCGCCCGCCGATGGTCCGTCCGCCGAAAGACAGACCTCCCGTTGGCAGGCCGCCTCCGGTCGAGCGCCCTCCCGTCGGTCGTCCCCCTTTTGGCCAACGACCTGAGGGTCGCCCACCGCGCCGACCGGATGGCGGCTGGGGCGGTCCGGTGATTTATCCGGACGACTATCCGCGCCCCCGGCCTCGTCCACGCCCGCCGGTCTTCGTGGATGATTTCGAGGATGAGTATTTCCCGCCGCCGCGCCGTCGCCCCAGGCCCGAGCGTCGGCCGGTGATTGTCGAGATCGATGACGAACCGGTTGTGCGGCGGCGCGTGCCAGCGCGTGCAGCGCCGCCACCCGTGGCGCGCCCGCCAGCCCAGACCGCGAGGCGCCAGCCGCCCCGCTTGCCGCCGGTGCTTGTGCCGCCCGCCTCCGAGCGGCGGCTGGTGCGCGACGAGGTGCTGGTGGAGCTCAAGGACGGCGTGACAGCGGATGCCGTGGCGCGCCGCCACCGGCTGACCGCGCTCTCCACCGAACGCTTCACCCTCGCCAACGTCACCATCGTGCGCTACCGCGTCGAAGGGGATCGCACGGCCCGTCAGGCCCTGACGGCCATGGCCGACGACACGCGGATCGCTTCAGCACAACCCAACTTCATTTTTGCCTTGCAGCAGCTGGAGACAAAGCCGGATGGTGAGGCAGCTCCGGTGATCGAGCCTGCCGCGCCCCTCATCGTGCCCCTTCCGGAAGCAGGGTTGCAGCCCGTCATCGTCCTGCCAGGCGCGCCGGATACGGTGTCGACCGCGCAACCGCCCGCAGCTGTCACGGCTGTCGTCGCTGTCGAGCGCAAACCGCAGTACATTCTCGGCAAGATGGGCATCGAGGCCGCGCATCGCATATCCCGGGGCAACAGGATCCGTGTGGCGGTGATCGATACCGCAGTCGATGGATCGCATCCCGAGCTGGAGGGCGTCATTTCGCGCCGCTTCAACGCCATCGGGGACGCAGCAGGGGACGCGACAAGGGACGTGACAAGGGAGGGCGACACTCACGGCACCGCCATGGCTGGCGCCATCATGGCGAAGGCGTCCCTGCAAGGGGTTTCGCCTGCAGCAGAACTGCTGGTGGCACGCGCCTTCACGGGCGGCACGCCCAAACCCGGCGCTGGTGCTGAAGGCACGACCATCCACATCCTGAAATCGCTGGACTGGGCCCATGCCGAGGGTGCGCGCGTGGTCAATCTCAGCTTTGCCGGGCCGCAGGACCGCTTGATGTCGCGTGCGCTGGCAGGTGCCAGCACCAGGGGCATGATTGCCGTGGCGGCCGCTGGAAATGGCGGTCCCCAGGCCGCGCCGCTCTATCCCGGTGCCGATCCATCGGTGATCGCCGTCACGGCAACAGATGCCGATGACCGGGTCTACGCGCAGGCCAACACCGGCAGCTACATCGCCGTGGCCGCTCCCGGCGTTGATGTCATCGCGGCAGAACCGGGCAGGCGCTACGCGTTCTCGTCAGGCACATCCATGGCGGCGGCGCATGTCTCGGGACTTGTCGCCCTGATGCTGGAGCAGAAGGCCGATCTCGGTCTCGCCGGCGTGCGCGCCATCCTGAGCGAGACAGCACTCGATCTGGGGCCCAAGGGCCCTGACCGGGTGTTCGGGGCGGGCCGCATCGATGCCGCAGCCGCGCTTGCCCGCACCTTGCGCAGTCCCACGACGCCTTGAGATGAAAAAGACGGCTTGAGATGAAAAAAATGCAGAAGGTTTGAACCGTTCTCCGGGTTGCTGCGACCAACGGATATGGAGGGCGGCTGATCGTCCTCCCCAACCTCGCGGAGAACGTCCATGTCGGCCTTCAAAACAACTTTCGCCGTCGCGCTGACCGCCCTGACAATCGGCACCGCAACGCTTGCCACAACATCTGACGCGGAGGCGCGGTCCCGCCATCACCGCCACTGGGGCGTGGGTGCTGCCGTGCTGGGTGGCCTTGCCATCGGCGGGCTGCTTGCCGCCCGCAGCAACGCTTACGCCGCGCCCGTCTATGACGAGGACGTGCCCGTGCGCCGCTGCATGATGGTGGAGCGCATCGATGCCTATGGCTATGTGATCGGCATGCGCCGCGTCTGCCGCAACAGCTATTGAGCTCCAGGCGCATAAAAGATTTTCCGGCCTCTCTGGCGACAGGGGGGCCGTTTTCTTGTGGCGCATTGCTTTCGGCGTGCGGCCAAGCTCACAGAATTATTTTTCGATTTTCTTTGAACCTTTCATCTCCCCGCCGCGACCAACAGATGTGAGGGTCGAATGGTCGATCCCACCAACAGGGAGAGCCACAATGTCGATCTTCACGAAAACAGCCACTGCAGCCTTGACCGTCCTTGCGCTCGGCACCGCAGTTCTTGCAACCAGTTCGGCCGAAGCCAGCCCCCGCCACGGCGGTGGACACGGCGGATGGCATGGCGGCCATGGTGGCCATGGTGGTGGCCATTGGGGTCACGGCGGTCACTGGGGTCATGGTGGCTACTGGGGTCGCCCGGTGGTCTGGGGCGGCGGATATGGCAACCCGCTGGGCGGTCGCAACTGCCGCATCATCGTGCGCTATGACAGCTATGGCGATCCGATCGGCCGCCGCCGGGTCTGCTATCCCGGCTACTGATCGGGTGGCAGTCAGCCCTCGCCGCGAAGGCTGCCCCTTGCAAAGGTTACCCATTGCAAAGGTTGCCCATTGCACGCGAGACCGCTGCCACGATCACACCGGCAGCACCTCTCGCCCGCCACGAACCTCCAGCGCCTCAACCCGCAGAACGCGCTGGAGATCCTCACCGAAGCCGTGGTCAAGGTCCTGGAGAGAGCAAGCCGTCCGGGCCATCATCATGCAGGCCGGGCAGCGCCAGATCACCACTGGTCAAACCCGCGTCCTGAACCGCCTCGATCTCCGGCAGATCGCGCAAGGTCGCCAGCCCGAACACCGAGAGGAAGGCTGGCGTAGTGACATAGGTCAGCGGCGCGCCAGGTTGCGCGACACGCGGCCCGGCGCCGATCAGGCCGAGGCGCTTCAGGCGGGCGATGGTGTCGCGGCTGATCTCCTTGCCAAGCATTTCGGAGATTTTCGTCCGCGTCACCGGCTGGAAATACCCCACGACCGTCAGCACCATGGTATCGGTTTTCGACAGGTCGGGCGGGCCGGGTTCGCGCAAGCTGCTGGCGGCGCGGATGGCATCAGTGAAGCGTGGCCGCGTGCGGTGTTGCCAGCCGCCGGCGACAAGGACCAGTTCATAGGGCCGGGCTTTCAGCTCAATCTGGATGTCGGCGATCAGCTCATCGAGCACGACCGCGCGGCCGATCAGCGTGGCAAGCCTCTCGCGCGGCAGCGGGTCAGCGCTGGCAAAGATCGCGGCCTCGACGCGCCCCATCCATTCGCGCCAGCGCAGCTCCGGCGGCAGGTCGGAGAGTTCGGCATCGAACAGCTGGGTCTGCTGGGCGGGTGCGGGCTGGGGCATCGCACTCACAGGCCATACAGCCGGAATGTTGGCCGGTCGGTCAGCAGCCGCAAGCTCCCCAGAGCGTGCAGGCTTTCGCAGAGACGGCGGGCGGCGCGGTCGGAGCCGAGGCCCTGCTGGCCGCTGGATGTCTCCCCCACCCTGCGCCCCAGGCCGGCCTGCAGTTGCGCCATGCGCCAGGGCGCGACGCTGTCATCGGCCAAGATCAGGGAAAGCCCCCCGCCCCCGTCGCGGGTGCGCAGGGTGCTGGCCGCCACCGAAAGTGCCTCGGCCCGCCGCGCCAGATCGACCGCCTGCCCATAGACGGCGACAGCAGCGCGCCCCAGCACGGGATGACGGTGTTGTGTCCAATCCGCACCCGTTGCGTTGGGGCGCTGGCCGCTCACGCCCTTCCGGAGCGCCGGATCGAGGATCAGGGTGAGATGCAGCGGCAGCGGGCGCTCCCATTCCAGCCGCTGCGCCAGGGCGATGTCGGCCCGCAGCAGCGCCAGCACCTCGGCGCTGGCAGCGGCGCCCTCGATCTCGCTCGCGATGACCTCAAGCGTCGCCTCCGCCAGCCGGGTTGGCCGCAACGTGAGCTGCCGCAACAGCGCATGCAGCCGCCCGGCCGGGCCCGGATCATCGCCGGGCCGGGTCAGATGCAGGGCATCGCGCAGGGCTGCCTCATCGGCGTTGAGGCGCAGGAGCCTGGCGGCAACGCTGGCGGATCTGAGCGCCTGCCGCAGCACCAGGCACCCGAGCCAGGGCGGCGCGGCGCGGATCATCTGGTCGAGCGCAAAGACCGCAGCACCGGCAGCAAAGGCTGGCTCCAGACCAGACATCGTCTGACCGGACACGCCCTGCCCTGATTTGGGCTCCGGCGCGCGCAGATGCCCGATCCAGCGCGGAAGCGGCTGCATTGTCAATGGGTTGGGCAGAACAAAGGTCGTGGCGACATGGCGCGTCGCGCGCGCGCGCAGGCGTTGCAGGCGGGTTTCTGACGGCAGAACGATGATGTCCGAATCCATCCAGCCAGCATATGCCATGACGGCGGAATGTCGAGCGTCAGCTGGCTTTAGCGCCGCAGGTGTGTCTGCTGTTTCATGTCCGATAAGTTTGCTTTATCGGAGGTTTTTGGGATAGGGTCGCTCATGCTGATTTGCAGCCCTGAAACGCGCAGAAACCCGCGCTCTGATCGAGCAGAGGACCGCTTTGTGATGACGGGAGCGTTCTGCGCGACCGGAAAGGTGTCGGGTTTGAAAAGTCGTCAGACCAACCTATTTCGCCAAGCCGGCACGCAGGGCACCAACGGCTTGCTTCAAAAACTCCAGGTCGTCGCGCGCAATGCTCCAGATCACTGCATCGTCCACGCCGTGATAGGCGTGCCGCAGGACATTGCCGATGTCGCGGACCTGCCGCCACGGGATTGCCGGATGCTCCGCAAGAAGCTCGTCCGGGAGCCGCCGCGAGGCTTCCGAGATGATCTCAAGCCCGCGCTGCACCGCATGGCGGATAACCCAGCTCGACCGGAAGGAAGCCAGATCCAGTCCAGCGATCGCCGCTTCGATCCCATCGATCGCGGACTCCATATCCACGAGGGAAGCGTGAACTGTGTGCGCCATCACAGAATACGGACGGCCTCCCGTTCGATATCGTCCTTCAACATCGGGTGCAGGCCATTACGGGTCACCAGATCGACCTTAACCGCCAGCTCGTCTTCAAGGAAATGCTGCGCGCCGATGAGATCGAGCAAGGAGAACTTCGCGCCGGGCACGATGTCGATGAAGACATCTATGTCGCTGTCCGGTCGTTGCTCGCCTCGAACGGTCGAGCCGAACAGATATGCAGCCGCAACACCGCGCGCCCTCAGCGCGTCGGCGCGGGCGGCAATCTCGGCGATGGCAACATCCCTGTTCATTCGCGATGTATACCAGAATGCCGGTGGTTCTGAAACATACGTGAGCACAATCATTCAGCTCGCGGCGCGTCCAACTCCACTATTCAGCGCCTCATGGCCGGGCTCCATCGCCATGGCGTCGAGCGCGCGAAGCTCGGCTTCGCTCCAGTCCTCCAGCCGGATGATGCGGCGGTCACGCGCGATCAGCCGCTCATACTCGTCATATGACAGCAC
>JANMMX010000308.1:0-8455 GCA_031373605.1 Allobosea sp.
TGGCGCTGGAGCCGAAAGCGATCCTGTTCGACGAACCGATGGCTGGCGTCGGGCGCGAGGAGAGCGAGGGTGTGGTGGCGCTGTTGCGCGGGCTGAAAGGCCGCTTCGGCATGCTGCTGGTGGAGCATGACATGGAGGCGGTGTTCTCGCTGGCGGACCGGATTTCCGTGCTGGTCTATGGCCGCATCATCGCGACCGGCACGCCGGACGAAATCCGTGCCAATCCGGATGTGCGCACGGCCTATCTTGGCGACGAGGCCTGAGATGCTGAGGGTCGAGGCACTTGAAGCAGGATATGGCGACGCGCAGGTGCTGTTCGGCATCGACTTTGCGATTGCGCCGGGCTCCGTCACCACGCTGCTTGGCCGCAACGGCATGGGCAAGACCACGACCATCCGCGCCATCATGGGGCTCATCAAGCCCCGCGCGGGGTGCATCACGGTTGCGGGCCGTGACCTGACCGGTGCGGCGCCCTATCGCATCGCACAGGCAGGGATCGGGCTGGTGCCGGAAGGACGGCAGGTGTTCCCCACCCTGAGCGTGGAGGAAAACCTGATCGCCACCTCCGCCAACCGCTTTGGCGAGGGGCGCTGGACGCTGGAGCGCGTCTATCAGTTTCTGCCGCGCCTGAAAGAGCGGCGAACCAACCGTGGCAACGAGCTTTCCGGCGGCGAGCAGCAGATGCTGGCCATTGGCCGCGCGCTGATGACCAACCCGAAACTGGTGATTCTCGACGAGGCAACCGAGGGGCTGGCGCCCATCATCCGGCAAGAGATCTGGGCCTGCCTCACGGCGCTGAAGGCCGAAGGCGAATCCATTCTGGTGATCGACAAGAATGTCGATGCGCTGATGCGCTTCGCCGATCAGCATGTCATTCTGGAAAAGGGCCACGTTGTCTGGTCCGGCAGCAATGTCGAGCTATCAGGCGATGCGGCCATCAAGGACCGCTATCTGCATCTGTGAAAGCAGCTGTTCCGGCGAAAGACTGACGAGCCAAAGGAGGGCATGACCATGACACAAAAACCCATGACGGCAGGCGTGACACCGGCTGGACACGGCCTCGACTCCATCAGCTGGAACATCCTTGGCCAGACCTATGTGCCCAAGAGCGTCAGCGAGAGCGCCATGTCCTGGCATGCGACCTTTCCGCCGGGCACCTTCGTGCCGCCGCACATCCACCCGACGCAGGACGAGTTCATCTACATGCTCGAGGGGCGTTTTGATCTCGTGCTTGACGGGCAGGAGGCTGTGGCGACGGCGGGTGACCTGATCCGCCTGCCACGCGGCGTGCCGCACGGCATTTTCAACAAGGGGCTGGTGACAGCCAAATGCCTGTTCTGGGTCTCACCGACGCGCAGGCTCTATGATCTGTTCTGGGCAATCCACAATCTCAAGGACCAGAACCCGGCCGATGTCGTGGCGCTGTCAGCGCGCCACGAGGTCGATTTTCTGCCGCCACCGCCAGATGCGGGCTGAGCGCCCTGGTGCTCAACGCTCAGGTCGGACGAACTCGGTTGCGCCACCAAGCGTGATTTCACGTCCGGCATTCTGCTCGCGCATGCCATTGATGAACTCATCGGGAAAGAGCAGGGCTTGCGGCGCCGTCAGGCCCATGAAGCGGCCGATATCGGCAACGAAGGCGTTGCAGTTGTAGATCACCGCATGCCACATCGGCGAGTTTGTCTGAAGTCGGCGGATTTCAGCCAGAACCAGCCTGTACTCGGCCTCCGACAGGTCAATGCGGTAGCGCGCCGTGACATACTGTTCTTCGAGATCCCCATCGCTTGGGCCTGTCTCGGCAGGAACGGCAATGATGTGCCCAACCATCCAGGGCACGGGGCTTTCGGTGGCTGGATGCAGGCCCGCCACCTCGAACTTGCGGATGGAGCCGTCAGGCGAACGCCGCCCGAAAGCCGCGAAGGTGTGGCCATAGCTCAGGGCCGAACGCGCACGGAACTCGACGAAGTAGGGTTTTTGCGAGATGGGCGATGTACCACGCCCGGTTCTCGGGGCCTGCGGGCGAATGCCGGAAGCAAATTGCGCCAGCTCCACGCGCACATCTTCCGACGGACTGCCGACAGGCATTGTCTGCGCGACGGCGGGACCGGCTAAGAAAAGGAAGTTGATGACCAACAGGCCAAGCAAGAAAGAAATGGGCTTAAAAAGAGCTGACATCAACGCAAATCCCGACCCGCGAATCGTTGGCCCCCGCAAACGAAAAACCGCGACCTTCACTTTGAGGTCTCCGAAGAAGCCCCACAGCGAAAATCGCGGCGGATAGACAATGCCTGTCAGGCGGGCCGCAGAAGCGGCACGCCTGCAAGCATCAGGGCATCAGCCCTTGTAGACGACCGGAGCAGCCGGGGCCGGAGCCGGGGCCTTACCCTTGCCTTTGCCCTTGCCGACGCAAGCGGCGGACGAAACGGCGAGCAGGACGGCGGCGGTGATGACGAGAACTTTTTTCATGGTGAAACCCTACCAAGTTGATTGCGAGAAGATGGAGAATCGAAACCTCACAACGTCACCATATTTTCAGTTGCCCTCGGCTCCTAGTGCATAAAAGCAACACACGCGCGCCTTCCGTTATGTCGGCTGCACAAAATATGAGATTTCGCGCCGATGCAGCAAATTTTCGTTAACGAGTTGGCAAGAAACGGGCACTTTTGGACAACCTGAGACACTATAGCGAAGAATCGTCCCCGGATCGAGTGAGGAATCCCAAGCCGTCCGCCAGTCCCGGGTTGCACGACGAATTGTTTCAAGCTTAAATCAATTCCGTGGCCGCATTGCTGGTCGAGGGAGCCCTTGCATGAAGATCGTTATCATCGGCGGCGGGCCTTCAGGGTTGTATTTCGCGATCCTGGCGAAGAAGTCCTTCCCTGATGCGCACATCCGGATCATCGAGCGCAACAAGGCCGATGACACGTTCGGCTTCGGTGTCGTGTTTTCGGACCAGACGCTCGACAATTTCGAGAAGGCTGACCCGGAGAGCTTCATGGCGATCACAGGTGCCTTTGCCTATTGGGACGATGTATCGGTGCATTTCAGGGGTGCCGAGCACAGGATCGGCGGCAATGGCTTCTGCGGCTGCTCTCGGCAGAAGCTGCTGCTTATCCTGCAAGAGCGTGCAGCGGCTCTCGGCGTGGATATGCAGTTCGAAACCGAAATGGCCGTTTTGCCCAGCACCGACGAGGCTGATCTGGTCATTGTCGCCGACGGCATCAACAGCCGCTTCCGCGAGCAGGACAGGGCGCATTTCGGCACAGAGGTGGATTTGCGGCCCAATCGCTTCGTCTGGATGGGTTCAACCCGACCGTTCGACGCTTTCACATTCTTTTTCAAGGAAACGGAATGGGGCGTCTTTATTGCCCATTGCTATCAATACGAGGCCGGACGCTCCACCTGGGTGCTGGAGACGGACCCTGACACCTTTGCGCGTGCCGGTCTGGAAGCCATGAGCGAGGCACAGAGCGCAGCTTTTCTGGAGGCTGTCTTTACCGATGAACTGGAAGGCCATCGCCTGATTGCCAACCGTTCACTCTGGCGGCAGTTCCCCATGCTGCGCAACGCCCACTGGACCAAGGATGACCGCATCGTGCTGCTGGGCGACGCCAAGGCAACCGCGCATTTCTCGATTGGCTCCGGCACCAAGCTCGCCATGGAAGATGCGATCGCACTGCATCGCGCGCTCGTCGATCAGAAGGGCATTGTTGCCAACGCGCTGCGGGCTTTCGAGACCGGCCGGCGGCTGGAAGTGGAGAAAACGCAATATGCCGCCGATGTCAGCCTTGTCTGGTTCGAGCATGTCAGCCGCTATCTCGGCATGGATTCGGTGCAGTTCGCCTTCGGGCTGATGACGCGGGCCAAATCCATCACTTACGAGAATCTCGAGTTGCGGGCGCCAGACTTCGTGCGCGCAATGGATCACAGCTTTGCCCGCGATCTGGCCATGCAGGACTATGCAGTGGACGTGGAGGAGCCCGCAGCGCCGCTGTTCCAGCCACTGCGGCTCCGCGAGATGGAGGTGGCAAACCGCATCGTGGTGTCACCCATGTGCATGTATGCGGCGACAGATGGCGTGCCTGATGATTTCCACCTCGTGCACTATGGCGCGCGCGCCATGGGCGGTGCCGGGCTGATCTTCACCGAGATGACCTGCATTTCTGCCGAAGCGCGCATCACGCCCGGCTGCACTGGCATCTGGGACGAGCGCCAAGTCGCGGCCTGGCGCCGAATCGTCGATTTCGTGCATGCGCGCAGCGCTGCCCGCATCTGCCTGCAGATCGGTCATGCCGGGCGAAAGGGCGCGACGAAGCTGATGTGGGACGGCATGGACCGTCCGCTGGAGCAAGGTGCGTGGCCAATCATCGCGGCCTCACCTCTGCCCTATTACCCGCAAAGTCAGGTGCCGCGCGAAATGACCCGCGCGGACATGGACGAGGTGAAGGCCCAGTTCGTGGCGGCAGTCGGGCGCGCTGGGCTTGCAGGCTTTGACATGATCGAGTTGCACGCTGCCCATGGCTATCTGCTGGCGAGTTTCCTCTCGCCGCTGACCAACCAGCGCACGGATGACTTTGGCGGCAGCCTCGAGAACCGGCTGCGCTATCCGCTGGAGGTGTTCACAGCCATGCGCGCCGCCTGGCCGCGCGAGAAGCCGATGTCGGTTCGCATCTCGGCGACAGACTGGGCCGAAGGCGGCCTGAGTTCGGAGGATTCGGTGGCGATTTCCCGCGCCTTTGCCGATGCGGGCGCGGACCTTGTCGATGTCTCGACGGGCCAGACCACGCCGAAATCGCGCCCTGTCTATGGGCGCATGTTCCAGACCAGCTTTGCCGAGCAGATCCGCAATGAGGCGGGCGTCATGACCATGGCAGTCGGCAACATCACCACGCCCGATCAGGCCAACACGATTCTGGCGGCGGGCCGGGCCGATCTCGTGGCTTTTGGCCGCCCGCATCTGGCTGATCCGGCCTTCGCCATGAAGGCGGCAGCCTGGTATGGCGTCGAGGATCACGCTGTGCCACCTTCCTATGCGCCCGGCTTCGAGCAGATGAAGCGCAATGCGCCGAAAGAGCGGGCTGATCTGATGGAACTGAAGCTCAAGGCAAGGCCCAAAAGCCGCAAGGCGGGCTGAAGGCCTGATACAAGAAAAGGCCGGGGGCGGCAGATGAAGGCGATCATTGCAGGTGGCGGAATTGGCGGGCTGACGCTCGCGCTGATGCTGAAGGCGCGCGGCATCGATTGCGTGGTCTATGAGCAGGCATCCAGCGTGCGCGAGGTCGGCGTCGGCATCAACACCCTGCCCCATGCCATCAGGGAACTGGCCGAGATTGGCCTGCTGCCCGCACTCGATGCCGTCGGCATCCGCACGCGCGAGCTGCTCTACATGAACCGCCATGGCCAAACCGTCTGGCAGGAGCTGCGCGGCACCCATGCCGGGCTGAGCATCCCGCAATTCTCGATCCATCGCGGGCGGCTGCAGAAGCTCATTCTGGATGCGGTGCTGGAGCGGCTGGGGCCAGGCTCGGTGCGCACGGGCCGCAGGTTGGCTGGCTTTCAACAGGGCGAGAGCGGCGTCACCGCGCATTTTGTCGACTCAGCTTTGGGGCTGGATGGCGAGACGGATTGCGGCGACATCCTGGTCGCAGCTGATGGCATCCACTCCGTGGTCCGCCAGCGCTTTTACCCCGATGAGGGCTCGCCAAGCTGGAATGGCGTGCAGATGTGGCGCGGTGCCACTGACTGGCCCATGTTCCTCGACGGCGAGAGCATGGTCATTGCTGGCGGCATGGCAGGCAAGCTGGTGCTTTACCCCATCGCAGCCGGTTCTGCGCCTGGCACCCGCCTGACCAACTGGGTGGTGAATGTGCGCACGGGCGATCCGTCAAAGCCGCCGCCAAAAGAGACATGGTCCAAGCAGGGGCGGCTTGAAGACGTGCTGCCGCATGCAAGGCGCTTTCAGGTTCCCGGTGTCGATGTCGAAGCGCTGATCCGCGCGACACCCGCCTTCTGGGAGTATCCGATGTGCGACCGTGATGCTCTGCCGCACTGGACCCATGGTCGGGTGACGCTGCTCGGCGATGCGGCGCATCCGATGTATCCGGTGGGCTCGAACGGCGCATCACAGGCCATTCTCGATGCGCGCGCGCTGGCTGATGCTCTGGCGGCTTGCGACCATCCCGCGCATGGACTGGCGCGCTATGAGGCCGAGCGCCTGCCCAAGACCGCAGAAATCGTGCAGATGAACCGGCTGGGCGGGCCCGAGCGCGTGATTGATGCCGTGGAGGCGCTGGCACCTTCCGGGTTCGATGATGTCGAGCGCGTCATGTCCTATGCCAAGCGCGAGGCCTTTGTGAAAGCATATGCGGGGAAAGCGGGTTTCGCCCGTGACCAGATCAACGCCAGGACTTGAGAATGGTGTTCGCGCGCCGCTCTCCGTGTGTGGCCAGAGCTGCCGTGATCTTCACATTTGCAGGACTTGCGCTTGGTGGCTGCGCCACGATCACGCGCGGGACGAGCGTCGAGATAAAGGTGAGCAGTGAGCCGCCCGGCGCCGAAGTTCGCAGCTCGCTGGGACATTATTGCGCGGCCACGCCTTGTGCGTTCGATGTGTCACGCAAAGCCGAGTTCACCGTGTCTTTCTCGAAGCCCGGCTTCGAGCCGCAGCAGATTGCCGTGGTCACGCAGCTTTCAGGCGCCGGTGTGACGGGGCTTTTCGGCAATGTGGTCGGCGGCGGCGTTGTCGGGGTTGGGGTAGATGCCGCGACCGGCGCCACCCTCGAGCATGTGCCAAACCCGGTTTCAGCGACGCTTGTGCCGGTGCAGAAGGCACAACACGTGGCCAGGCCAGCACGAAAGCCTGTCAGCTGACCGTGCCGTTCACGCGGGTGATGATGATGGTTTCCTCGGCATCGACATTCATCGTGCCGCGCGCGCTGGCAAGTCCCATGTCACGGCGGCGAATGCCGATCAGGTCGTAGCTGTCGCGCACCATGGCGAGCGAATTGCCAGAGTCCTCGTTGTCATCGAACAGTTCGGTGACAACGGTGTAGTGGTAGTAGTTCTTCAGGCCGATGACCGCGATGCGTTCCGGCCCGAGCACGCCATCGCGCAACGTGTTCCAGAAGTTCGTGAAATTCTTTGGCTGCGCTTTTTCAAAAGGTAACTCAAGCTTCAGGCCAAAGTCGAAATTCTTCAGGCAGTAGCCAGCGGCAATCTCGCCTGCGGCAACAATATGGGCGAACTCCAGCCCGGTATAGGCATTGGCATAGCCCAGCCGCATGTCGCCTTCAGCCTTGGCAAAGCGCTTTTCCATCGCCTCGCCAATATGCTCGAGCAGGGCCTCCAGCGCCGTCTCGTCCTCTTTCAGGGCACCGCCCGTGAAAATATCGACGACATTCGCCCAGACCATGACGCCGCACAGGCCATTTCCGACCCCTTGCGAGAGACCGTGCCCAAGCGGAATGCGGTGCGATCGCGCCGGCCTGCTCATGCTAAAGCTCTTCAACCAGCCCATTTTCACCCGCAGACAAAGCCGATTCCAGCATGCGCCGGCAAGCATCGAGCTCGAACAGGGTGGCTTTTAGCGCCGCGAGCCCCTGCCCGGTGGGGCCGGATGAAGCAGGCGCGCGCGCCTGGGTTGGCGCCACGGCGGCATGGCCCGAGACCGGGGCCGCCACATCGCGCAACGGCATGGGTATGACCGGGGCAGGAACAGAAGCGAGGACTGGCAGCGGGTCGAGCACGTAGGCTGATGGCGCAACCATGCGTGCCGGAGCTGGAGTCGGTGCCGCCGCTTGCGCCATATCGCTCATCACGCCGCCACGACCAATGGCCTGGACATGACGGGGGCCCTGCTCTTTCAGGATGCGCTGCAAACCCTTGATCGTGTAACCCGCATCATAGAGGCAGCGCCGGATGCCGCGCAGGAGATCCACATCATCGGGGCGATAGTAGCGCCGACCGCCGCCGCGCTTCAGCGGCTTGATTTGCGCGAAGCGCGTTTCCCAGAAACGGAGCACATGCTGAGGGATGTCGAGGTCTTCAGCAACCTCGCTGATGGTGCGGAAAGCGTCCGGGCTCTTGTCCAATTCGGCTTCGACCTCGCTTGCTCGATACGCAAGACCCACCCCACCGCCACTCAATCTTCCGTCCCCTCGACTGTCTGCCCATTGACGCGGGCCTTCATCACATTGGAGGGTTTGAACACCATCACGCGCCGGGGCTCGATGGGAACTTCAACGCCAGTCTTGGGATTACGCCCGATTCGCTCGCCCTTGTCGCGCACAATGAACGAACCGAAGGAAGACAGCTTCACATTCTCGCCGCGCGCCACAGCATCACAGATTTCTTCGAGCACGGTCTCGACAAGGCTTGCGGATTCAGTCCGTGAAAGGCCGACCTTCTGGTAGACGGCCTCACAAAGATCAGCGCGCGTGATGGTCCGCCCCGCCAT
>JANMMX010000318.1:0-2743 GCA_031373605.1 Allobosea sp.
GCGTTCTGGGGACGCGCGGCCATGTCGCTGACCTGGCAGGACGGGCAGGGGCGATATGGCCGGCGCGAACGAGAACGACGAGAACCACTGGCCGGGCTATGTCGACGCCCTGACCACGATGACGATGATGCTCATCTTCGTCATGATGATTCTGGCTGTCGCCATGTTCAACATGTCCGAAAGTGTCTCGCGCGGGCTGGTCGAGAAGATTGCCCAGTCAGCAGGCGTGTCGATCTCCGGCGAAGGCTTGTCGACAGAGGATCTGGCCACGCAGATTGCCGGACAGCTGGAAGGTCGTGGCCCCGGCAGGAGCGGCATTGCAGCGGCTTCCAGCGGCGAGGGCGGCACCAGCCAGAAGATGGCATCCTCGCAAGCCGGATCGGCCTTGCCCGGCGAAGAGAAACGGATCGAATCCGGCATCGGCTTTTCGCCGCTCAAGACCGATCCAGGCGTTGAAACGCGCACCGCGCCCGCCTTGCTGACTCTGGCCTTCAAGCCAAGGGCAACTGCGCTGGACGAGCCCAGCCAGAAGGACATGAAACAATTCGTCGAACAGACCGGCAAGGTCGAGTCCGACGCTCGCTTTGAACTGCGGGCCTATGCCACGTCACAGGCCGGCACCCTGACGGATTCACGTCGCATCGCCTATTATCGCGCCATGGCGGTGCGGGCCTCGCTCATCAGCATCGGCATCCCCGCCGCGCGGATCGGCGTGAAAGTGGAAGATCGCGAAAAGTCTGACGATGCCGAACTCGTGCAGGTCTTCATCCGCCCAGGTGCCTGAAGCTTTCGCTGGGTCGGTCAACATCCTTAATCATTTCTTCGCGCCTCTCATGGATACTGCCGTCGAAGATTTTTGACCGTAGCCAGTTCGAGACATCTTGATGCCTGACCAAGCGTCCATCCGCCGGGACAATCCCCGCCAGACCAGCCTTCGCCGCTCGATCCGGACCCAGTTGATCCGGATGGTCGTGGTGATGGCAGCACTTGGCGGGCTGGTCACCTTCGCCGGACATTTCGTCTGGATGGGCATTGCCTCCAACATCTATCTCAACGGCGGCATCATCGCCGTCTTCCTGTTTGGCTGCGGCCTGGCTTTCCGCCGCGTGCTGCTGATCCGCAATGATGCGACCGCCTTCTCGGCACTGCAGGAGGCGTTCGAGGATGCCCGAAAGGAGCGCACCGAGGCGATCGATGATCCCTATTGGCGCCATTATCGCTCGATGGAGCCGGGTGTCGTTTTCGGAAGCCCGAAATCCATCGGCCACATGTTCGAGCTGGCCTATGACGAGTTGCTGCGGGCCAAGAACCTGAACATCTCGGTTGCCACGCTGCAAAATGTCATCAACGGCATCGAGGTGCGCCTCTCGGATGAGCGCTCGCAGGTGAACTATCTCACCGGCCTGCTGATCTTCCTTGGCCTTATCGGCACCTTTATCGGCCTGATGGAAATGGTGGGCTCTGTCGGCAACATCATTGCCGGCCTGAACTCTGTTGGCGGCCCGTCCAACGACACGATGAAGCGACTGCTGACCGACCTGCAGGTGCCGCTGACGGGCATGGCGACAGGCTTCTCGTCATCGCTGTTCGGGCTGTTCGGCTCGTTGGTGCTGGGCTTGCTCAGCCGCTTCGGCAGCTCGGCGCTGAACACGCTGAAGGACGAGTTCTCCGGCTGGCTCGCGGGCGTCTCGCATCTCGAAAGCGGCCGTGGCGGTGACACGACCGATCTGGCGCGCCTGATTGCCGACAACCTGACGGGTGCGGGCGGTGGCAGCGAGGGTGGTTCGCGCGGTGGCGGCGGAACGCCTGGTGCCATCACCGATGTCGGCGTCGTTGCCACGATGGCGCAAGGCTTCGGCCGCATGAACCAGGGCATGGACGCCGTCGGCCAGCTGCTGCCACGGATGATCGAAATGCAGGCTGAGCAGGCCGCAATGATGAAGGCGTTGCTGATTGGCGTCGACAAGATGGTCGCGGATTCAGGCGAGATACGTGAAAGCATGGGCGCACTCGTCATCGCGCAGGGCACCAATGCCGAATACATGCAGGAGCTGATCAACCTGCAGCGCACGACAGAATCTCGCTTGACCTCCGGCTTCAACGGCATGGCGCACATCATGGAAGTGACGGGCCAGGCCTATCTCGACGGTCTGCGCCGCCTGACGTCGGAAAACTACGAAACCAATGCACGTCTTGCCAAGCTGCTGGATGTGAAGGCCGCAGGCGACCGCATCACCGAAATTGCGGTCGGCATCGAATCCAAGGTCAAGAACGGCTTTGGCGGTCTGGCCTCGGTGCTGGAGCGCACCGCCATGTCGATCGACACCAGCATGCAGCGCGTTGCCATTGAACAGGGCGAGCTCAAGGAAATCCTGGCCAGTCGTGGCGCCGGTGGTGGCGACAATGTCGGCATGTCGCCGGAGTTCGAGCAGCGCTTGACGAACGGCTTTTCCGAAATCTCGCGCTCGTTCGAGACCGTGTTCGCCGCCTATTCCACCATCGTCAACCGCAGCCTCGTGCAGCAGGCGATGGGCCAGGGCGAGGTCGGCCCTGCAACCGTGGCCATGCCGACTTCCGGTGGCAACGCCCTGCCCGAGCACGAAAACCGCGCGTCGGTGAAGGCCGAGAACGAGATCGACCATGATGAGCTGCGTCGCAAGCTCTATGCGGCAGCCATGAACCGCCAGTCGCAAAGCGGCGCGGCCTGACAGGAGAAATGACAGGTCATGACAGCTGAAAACGA
>JANMMX010000330.1:0-7237 GCA_031373605.1 Allobosea sp.
CGCCTCGCATTCGCCGCCCGCTGTCAGCAACGGCTCGGTTGAACCAGAACGCACTGCTGGATCAGCGACCGTGCGCGTGCCGCCCGAGCTGCCGCCACAGGCGCTGAGCGAGAGGGCCGCAGCAAACGCGCCAGCGACCGAAAGGTTCCGGCGGATAGCCGACGGTCCCAGAACAAACATCCGGCTCATGCCTTCTTCTCCCATCGGCCATTCTCGTCCTGCTGCATGTAGCTGGCGGCCTGACCCGCAGACTTCAGGCGCTTCCAGTCCTCGCGCGCCTTGGCAAGTGCATCGGGATCATCGCCATCGAACATCAGCACGAGGCGCTCATAGCCATCCAAGGCCTCGGGGATGCGTGCACCATCAACGCAAAAGCGGATGGCGGCGCCGTTCGGGTTTGCTCCGCCCGTCAGCAGCAGGATGGGCTGGTTTGCCGCATCCGGCTCCTGATCCGTGCCATGGGGCAGGAAGGCATCATCAGCATAGGCCCAGAGATGATCGTCAAGCGCGCTGACACGCTCGGGGCTTGTGGCTTCCACCACCACCTTCCAGCCACGCTCGCGCGAGCGCTGAAGCAGCGTTGGCAGCACACGTTCAAGCGGCTGGGTCTGGAGATGGTAGAAGAGGATGTCAGTGCTCATAATGGTCCGATACCAGCCGGTCGAGCAGGCGCACACCCCAGCCGGAACCCCAGGACCGATTGATCTCGCTCGAGGGCGACCCCATGCCGGTGCCGGCAATGTCGAGATGCACCCAGGGCACATCATTGACGAAGCGCTGGAGGAACTGCGCCGCCGTAATCGACCCGCCATAGCGTCCCGCAGAGTTCTTCATATCGGCAAATTTCGAGTCGATCATCTTGTCGTATTCGGCTGACAAGGGCATGCGCCAGACCTTCTCGCCCGTCGTCTTCGCTGCTGCTGACAGCCGCTCGGAGAGCTCGTCCGAGTTGCTGAACAGGCCCGCATGCTCCTGCGCCAGCGCCACGAGAATGGCACCTGTGAGGGTGGCCAGATTGATCATGAAGGTGGGTTTGAAGCGCTCCTGCACATACCAGAGCACATCGGCCAGCACGAGGCGCCCCTCGGCATCGGTGTTGATGATCTCGATGGTCTGGCCTGACAGAGAGGTGACAATGTCGCCAGGCCGCTGCGCCTTGCCGTCAGGCATGTTCTCAACCAGCCCGATCACGCCGATGGCGTTGACCTTCGCCTTGCGCGCGGCCAGCGCGTGCATGAGCCCGGTGACGCAGGCGGCACCCGCCATGTCGCCCTTCATGTCTTCCATGCCTTGGGCTGGCTTGATCGAGATGCCGCCGGTGTCGAACGTCACACCCTTGCCGATGAAGGCGACGGGCTTGGCTGCTGCCTTGCCGCCATACCAGCGCATGATGACAACGCGGCTCTCGAACTCCGAGCCCTGACCGACGCCGAGCAGCGCGCGCATGCCGATCTTCTTCAGCGCCTTGTCGTCAAGAATCTCGATCTCGACACCAAGCTTGGAAAGTTCTGCCGCACGGCGCGCAAATTCGACGGGATAGAGCACATTCGGCGGCTCGTTGACGAGATCGCGCGCCAGATTGACACCGCCTGCCACGGCCTCGCGCGCCTTGAGTGCCTTTTTCACAGCCGTCACATCAGCGACACGGACCGTCACGCTGGCGGGCGCAGCCTTGTCGGCTTCCTTCGTCTTGGTCTTGTAGCGGTCGAACTTGTAAGCGCGCAGGCTCAGGCCCAGCACCAGATCGGCCACCTCGTCGGCACTCATCTCGCCTTCCGGCCATTGTGCGACGACCGTGGCTGTGCGCTTGGCTGACAGCTTGCCCATGATGGCGCCGCCGAGCATCACGACATCGAGCTTGGCACGCTCGCCAACTGGGCCGGTGCCCATCACGATCACGCGAGAGACAGGGGCTTTTGCTGCGGCCAGAACGGTCAAGCCGGACATGGACTTGCCCTTGAAGCTCTCTGCCTCGGCGGCGGCCGGGATCAGCGCGGTCGTCTGCGCGCCCATCAGCTTCATCGCGGCATCTGGCAATGCCAGTATGTCACTGGCGAAGGTCACCATGTCGCCTGCATCGACGGCCGTTATCGGCTTGATATCGATCTTCAACCGCTCTGCCATTGCTTTCTCGCCACCTTCGTTGAAAAAATCACCAAAAGGCCATGAATCGGGCACATCCGATTCCCCAACCTGTCAAAACACAGGTTATACGAAGATCGGGGGCATGCGAGCCCTGCCGAGCAATACTGGTCTGCGCTGTCCACACGGCGCATTGCCTCTTCCTGGAGCTCTTCACGCGTGAAATTCGGCCTGCTCGAGCGTTATATCTTTCGCACTGCGGCAGTTGCCGCCATCGTGCTGCTGATCGGGCTGACGGCTGTCATCTGGGTGACGCAGGCGCTGAAGGAATTTGATCTCATCACGGCCAAGGGCCAGACGATCTTCATCTTCTTCACCGTCACGGCGCTTTCGCTGCCAGCGCTGATTGCCGGCATCACACCCGTCGCGCTGTTCATGGCGACGCTTTACACGCTCAACAAGCTCAACAGCGACTCCGAGCTGATCGTCATGAATGCGGCTGGCGTCTCGCCCTCTCGGGTGACCAAGCCGTTCATCCTGCTGACGGCCCTGTCGTGTCTGCTGGTCGGCTGGATGACGTTGTCTGTCATGCCAGCCGGCTTCCGGTTGCTGCGCGACCTCATCACGGCCATCCGGGCTGACTTCGTCTCCAACATCGTGAAAGAGGGCCAGTTTGTCGCGCTCGATTCAGGTGTGACCTTCCACTACCGCGAGAAAAGCGGCGACGCGCTGCTCGGCATCTTCTTTCAGGACCGGCGCGAGGCTGACCGCACCTCGATCTACATCGCAGAGCGCGGCAAAACAGCCGAAGCCGACGGCAACAGCTTTCTGATCCTCGAAAAAGGGACAGTGCAGCGCGAGGATCAGCGCAGCCGCGATTCCTCGATCATCGCGTTCGAGCGCTATGCGCTGAACCTGTCCTCGCTGGGCGGCGGGGATGGCACTGGCGGTGACGGCGATGGCGACAAGGTGATCTACAAGCCGCGCGAGCGCACCACCCTGGCGCTGCTCTTCCCGGATACGAATGAGGGCTATTACAAGATCCAGGCGGGCCGTTTCCGGGCTGAACTCCACAATCGGCTCTCGGCTCCGTTGTACCCGATTGCTTTCATGCTTGTGGCTTTTGCGGCACTCGGTGAGGCGCGAACCACCCGGCAAGGGCGCGGCGTGGCCATCCAGTCTGCCATCATGACGGTGGCCGCGCTCCGCATCGGAGCCTATGCGGCATGGACAGCCAGCGTGTCATCCGCCTTTGCGGCAGTGTTGCTTTACCTTTTGCCTTTGGCCAGCATTGCCTTTTCCATCCTGGTGATCGTGTCTGGCCATGCCATGCGCCAGCGGGTCAATGCGCTTCTCGCCAGGCCGGTCCAATGGCTCATCTCGTGCATCCCGCAGTTGAGGCGCGCCTGATGCTGGTTTCAACGCTTGGCCGCTATCTTGGCTTCACCGTGTTCAAGGCCATGCTGAGCGTGTTCGGCACCTTCTTCTTTCTGATCCTCACGCTGGATTTTGTCGAGCTGATGCGCCGCGCCGGCGATTCGCCTACGGCAACCACCGGCCTGATCGTGCAACTGGCCTTTTACCGGGTACCCGCCGTGGCCGAGCAGATTTTCCCTTTTGCTGTGCTTTTCGGCGGCATGTTCGCGCTTTTGAACCTCAGCCGGAAGCTTGAACTGGTGATCGCGCGCTCCGTCGGCGTCTCGGCCTGGCAGTTCCTGAGACCGGCCGTTTTTGCAGCAGGGATGATCGGACTGTTTTCCGTCGGGATCTACAACCCGCTATCGGCCGAGCTGAAGCAGCGGGCATCAGCACTGGAAGCATCCCTGTTTGCCCGCAGCGGCAAGGTCGCGTCCGGCAAGGAGGTCTGGATCCGCCAGCGAGGCACCGATGGTCAATCGATCATGCGGGCTGCCGCAGCGCTCGACAATGGCCAGAGGCTGTCACAGGTCGCGTTTTTCACATTCGATCTGGCCGGCGCGTTCCGCGAGCGGGCCGAGGCGCGCGAGGCCATCCTGCAGGACGGCTATTGGGAATTGCGCGATGCACGGATTTTTTCTGCCCTCGAAGAGCCACAGAGCTACGCGACCTACCTGCTGGCCACGAATCTGGAGGTGGAACAGGTGCGACAGAGTTTCACGCCAGCGGAATCAGTTTCCTTCTGGGCCCTGCCGGAGGTGATCGAGCGCACAGAGAAAGCGGGAATTGACAGCACGCGCTATCGTTTGCAGCGTCAACTGCTGATGGCGAGGCCGCTTTTGCTGATTGCGATGGTGCTTGTTGCGGCTTCAGTGTCTTTGCGCTTTTTCCGGTTTGGCGGAGTCGCGAAGATGGTGATAGGAGGCGTATCAGCCGGGTTCGTGCTTTACGTTGTAACCCAGCTCAGCGGGGACCTCGGTTCTGCAGGGATTGTTAACCCTGTTGCAGCTGCATGGCTGCCTGCTGTCACAGGAAGTTTGCTAGGCGGCCTCGCTCTCCTGTATCAAGAGGACGGGTGACGGATCTTCGCATGTCGAGGGATTGGGACGAGCGTATGGGTGTTGGATCAGCCAGGATGGCGCGCTTCGCGGCAGTGACCGCGCTTGGCTGCGTTCTTTCAGCGCTGACACTCGCCCCTGCCATGGCGCAACTGCCTGGGGCTGCGCCACAGAATTCCAAGGAACGCATGGTCGTGGACGCTCGCGAGCTGGTCTATGACAATGACAAGAACACCGTCTCTGCCGTGGGCGATGTCCAGATCTTCTATCAGGGCCGCACCATCGAGGCTGACCGGGTCGTTTATGACCGCAACGCCAAGCGTGTGGTTGCCACGGGCAATGCGCGCATCACAGAAGCCAATGGCACCATCATCACCGGCGACAAGTTCAACCTGACCGATGATTTCAAGGATGGCTTCATCGATTCGATGCGGGTCGAGAATTCCGACAAGACGCGTTTTACCTCGCCGCGTGGCGAACGCACCAATGGCGAGACCTTTGTTTTCGACAAGGGCATCTACACGGCTTGTGAGCCATGCAAGGACAATCCGGAGAAACCGCCTTTGTGGCAGGTGCGCGCAACACGCATCATCCACAACAGCGCAGAGAAGATGATTTATTACGAGGACGCACGGCTCGAGTTCTGGGGTGTGCCGATGGCTTACATTCCGTTCATGTCCGGCCCGGACGCGACGGTGAAGCGCAAGACTGGCTTGCTGGCACCGAGTTTCCTCAGCACCAATGCACTCGGTTTTGGTGTGGCGCAGCCATTTTTCTGGAATCTGGCGCCGAATTACGACCTGACATTGACACCGACCATACTGAGCCGGCAGGGCTTTCTGGGTCAGGCGGAATGGCGGCATCGGCTTGAGAGCGGCACCTACTCGATTCGTGTTGCAGGCATCGACCAGGCAGATCCGTCGGCCTTCCAAGCTTCGCCTTTTGGCCCCAGAGATAAAAGCTTTCGCGGCTCTGTCGAGACGGTTGGCAAATTTTTCATCAACGACAAATGGACGCTTGGCTGGGACGTGGCCATGTCGACGGATCGTTGGTTTTTCCAGAATTACCGCATTCGAACCGAAAGCATGACGACGTCTTTTCTTCGTGAGTCGACCTCGACCGTTTTCCTGAATGGCAAGACCGATACGGCGTGGTTCGATCTCAGAGGCTATTACTTCCGCCCAACGTCATATACCGACTGGCAGAAGCAACAGCCCATCGTTCACCCTGTTCTTGACTACAACAAGCGCTTTGCAGGCCCTGGATTCCTTGGTGGCGAAGTTACGCTGGATGCCAATGTCGTCAGCCTTAGTCGTGAGGCCGCGGCCTTCCAGGAGATCCCGCGTCAAACGTCGACATTGATTGCGTTTGGTGGAACCAGCCCGACATCGCTTTTCGAGGGCTGCGCTGTATACAAGCGTGGATCATGCCTTGTGCGCGGTCTCGGCGGCGAGTTTTCCCGCGCGACGATAGAGGCGTCGTGGAAACGGACGATCATTGATCCTGTCGGCCAGGTTTGGACGCCATTTGCCTCTGTGCGTGCTGACACATTCTGGATTGACCCCGATGTCACGCGCTATGCGAATGCCAATGTGATGGGCCTCATCGATACTGGCCGGGATAATTTTGCCAGGGTAATGCCTGCAGTTGGCCTGACATATCGGTTCCCGCTTGTGGCGAACAATGCCTGGGGCACGCACATCATCGAGCCGATTGCACAGATTATCGTTCGGCCGAACGAAACACACATTACGCGAACTCCGAATGAAGATGCGCAGAGTCTTGTGTTCGATGATGCGAACCTGTTTTCTGCAAGCAAGTTTTCAGGTTATGACCGGGTTGAAGGCGGTGTCAGAACAAATATTGGCGCGCAATACACCGCTCGTTTTTCAACTGACGCGCATTTCAACCTGCTTGTCGGTCAATCTTTCAATCTTGCCGGCAAGAACTCCTATGCAAAGGGTGACCAGCTGAATACCGGGCTTGATTCCGGTCTTGACAAGAATCGTTCAGATTATGTTGCACGGGCGCAATTCGCGCCGAATGCCAGCTGGATGTTCTCTGCACGCGGTCGGTTTGACCCTGTTGACCTGAAGCCCAACCGGATCGAGCTCAGCGCGGCGCGCAGCATCGGTGCATTGACGGGGAGAGTGACCTACGCAAGGTATGAGCGCCAACCCAGCATTGGCCTCGACCGCCGTCGCGAAGGTCTCTTGAGTGCCGTCAACTACAAAGTGACAAACTTCTGGAATGTCGGCGGCAGTGTCCTGTTCGACATGGACCGGCACATCCAGGACCGTGAGCGCTACCAGCTTCAGATCGAGGACTTCAATCGAAATCCCGGACTTGTATCGCAGCCAATCCGGCCAAAAACGAATCTCCTCGTTCCAGCAGCGGTCACCTTGAGCGTGGGCTATAAGGATGAATGCACGACGCTTGACCTGTCGTACTCACGCTCCTTTGCTGATCGTCTTGCGGGCGCCAAGCAGGATTCGCAAACGTTCCTGTTCAAGCTGGAGCTGCGCACATTGGGGCAGGCAACCGTCAAGCAGAGCCTTGGCGCGGCCACGGCTGACGGCATCGCGCAGTAGCACCTGCAGCTGCACATCGCATGACAACCGCCTTGCTGGCTCTCACCGAAGGCGACCCGGCAGGTATTGGGCCTGAACTTGCGCTGAAAG
>JANMMX010000331.1:0-6227 GCA_031373605.1 Allobosea sp.
CCGGCATCAAACGCAGCGACCTTGTCGCTCCAGCGGTCACGCGCCGTGAGAATCAGCACCGGCATCACCTTGCCAGCCCGCCGCAGGCCCTGCAGCACGGCCACGCCATCGACCTTGGGCAGGCCCAGATCGAGAATGACAGCGTCATAGGGTTCGGTTTCGCCCAGAAACAGCCCATCTTCGCCATCATGCGCCTTATCCACGGCATATCCGGCATTGTCTAGGGCAGTCACGATCTGGCGGTTGAGGTCCTTGTCGTCCTCGACGACGAGCAGGCGCACGGCGGTTTCACTCCGGTCTTGAAAGAATGCTGTGGGAGAAGGATCATATTTCGAGGCGAAAGTGAACCTCGTCAGTTCATGCAGCCCGATCGGGGCTAGCGAACCGTCGACACCTTGCCGGAATTGCCCTCCACCATGACGCGGCTGACGCGCCCGTCGCGCTTCAGCGTCGTCACGAGGTAAAAGAGCTCGTCGCCCTGGCGGCAGAGACGAATGCGCACGACCTCGCCAGAAACCGCGTCGCGCGCATGGCGCGAGGCCTGCGCCGGGTCGACCACGTGACGGGCAGAGACGGCCTCACGCGTTTCCTCCTGCGAGAGGCAGACAAGCGCGGTGCTCGTTTCCGCCGCCGCCGAGACCCGCGGAGAGGCGATCAAGACCGCTGCAAGGGCATAAATCAGAACCATGAATATGGCTGTAGAGTATGGCGACTGAACGCGTCATGAACGGCCATGGGGCAGAAATGTCAGCCTTCAGAGTTCTGCCGAATAAGCAGTGACCCTGCCCGTCAGGTAGCCATTTGCGCCGGTGGCATTGACCTGAAGCCAGGCTGTCGAGCTGGTCAGCGCAGCATCGGAGGCCACAGTCAGGTTGCTGGCCGTTCCGACTGCGACATTCAATGCAGACGGGACCGCGCGCATTGGCACCGGAAAGGCCTGAGGGGCAGCTTGAAAGCCGATTGTCGGCACTTGAATGGCATGATCGAGGATGGCGAAATAGCGCTGGCATCGCTGCAATTCGCTACCGGGTCGCTCTGCGACGAAGGCCGATGCGGCGGCGCCCACCTCAAGCTTCAGACGCCGGAAGCTCTGCGCAGCTGTGGCGGCCAGACGCAGCGTGAGGTTGCCGGCATCGGCTGCGGCCAAGTTTACGGTTGCTGCACGACGACCTGCACCCGCGCTCAAGGTGAAGGCATAACTGCTGGCTCCAGCAATGATCTGGCCGGACAGGTTGCTAGCCAGCGCTTCGCAGGACAATGACAGTGTCTGGCTGGCGAAGCTTGCCAGGCCGCAAAGCCGGGGTGCGACATGGCTGGTCTCGATGACCTGTTCGAGCGCGCCGCCGCTCAGGGTCGCGGTGCCATCGGCTGCCAATGCCAGCGTGCAGCCGCCGCTTCCGGCTTTCCACCTGTCAGGGCCATAGATACCGGCCACCAGTCCGCCGCCGGCAAAGCCGCGCTGGTTCACCAGGAAATCGCCATTCGCCAGCAGGTTGGGATTGATGGTGGGAGGTGCAGTTGCACCGGCCAATTGCTGCAGCGGCAGCCAGGCTGATCCATCGAACCCGACGAGGACACTCTCTGCGACAACGAAGGCGATCCATCCAGCCCTGGGTGCCAGAAACCGCCAGATACCGTTGTCATACCAGCCGATCTGTCCGGACTTGCCAGCAAAGGCGCCCGAAGCCGAGGACGGAACGAGATAGCGCGTACCCTCCGTGACGGAGCCTGGCGGGCTGCCAAGCGTTCGTGACAGCACGGCCAGATGCACCAACGCATCAAGCTGCATCAGCGCTTCATTGTGCGTCACGTGCTTCTGTGCCTGCGCTGCCGCGAGCATGGGCAGAACAAGGTTTGGCGTGTCGGACATGCGGGCCTCCCAGGTCAAAAGGGTTTTGGAAATCGGATTCAGAGGATGGGGATCAGCTGGCGAACGGCAGCGCCTGGCCCTGCAGCTTCGCTGATCTGTGCCACGGTGATGTCCAGCACCGTCTGCGCCACGCCAAAATCGGTCAGTTCGTCGGCGATGGCGTAGAGCGCTTCCGGCGCATTGCTGCTGAGCATCCGCTTCTGGACGGCCCCGCTGTGGAGCGTGACGCTGTAGCGCTCGCTGGCTTCCGCCAGTGGGACATCCGCGACATCCCAGGAATCGCCGCCATACCGCGTCTGGCGGATCCAGCTGATGGCAAGGCCCAGTGCCGTCCGACGGGCTTTTGGCCGGACGGGCGCCAGTGGCAACAGAGCAGCCGGGCCAGCCGCAGTCTGGACCTCTGCCATCTGCAGATCGGAGACATCAGCTCCGGGCGGACCAACACGCCAGATCCAGGATTTGCCGAGCGCCGACACATCGCTGTCGAGCGGCACCAGCCCGCCATCGATGACGATCACACGCGCACGCGCTGCGAGCGTACGGCTGGCAGCCACCTGCGATCCGCCAAGCCCGCGCAGAAGCATCGAAAGCCGCAAGATTTCTGGCCAACCAGCGTGGCATTGGCAGCAGAGATGACCTCGGTCACACCATCAGGTGCAATCACGGCCAAGGCATTTGCTCCGCCAAGAGCGGCCTCCAGCGTGACGGACTGGAGGGCTGTTCCCGGCAACCTGATATCGAGCGTTGCCCGGCGGTCCCAGCGCCAGAGCGGTCCTGGGGCCAGCATGTTCAATGTCTCGCCAATGATGGCGGGCACAGGCGCAAAACCGAACGCATCGAAGCTCGCGCCATCGCTGGAACGCCAGAGCACCTCGCCGCCGGGCCATGGGTCAGCGGCAATCGCAAAATGCTGAAGCGGCGCGGGCTGTTCCAGCGCCAGCGGCAGGTTGACCGGCAGCACGAAAGGTCGCCCGGCCTGTGGCGTTGCCACCACAATCCGGCGCGGCAGGGCGGGGATCGGCGCCTGATAGATCGCAGGCTCGACCGCGCGCGCCGTGGCCTTGCGCGTCGCGCCCTCGTTGACACGCGTCAGGCGAAACAGCCGCGACGTGCCGCTGACCTGCAGCGACACCACGTCGCCCGGCTCAAGCGCAATCGAGCGTGGCGAGAGCTCGACGTCCAGAGTCTCGCGACCGGCCCATGCCTCCTGCAGCCGCAACTCGGCCAGACGCTGCCCCTCGGCACGCCGTGTCACGATGGCGGTCTCGATGCCCGTTTCACGGCGTGCCGCGCCGCTCAGGCGGCGCGAGAGGGTCGTCGCGCGGCGATAGCCGTCTTCTGGGTCGATGAAACCCAGCCTGAGTTCGCGCGGCAGCTCGGTTTCCTGCCCGCGCTGCAGGGTCCAGGGCTTGCCGTCACGGTCCGGAACGATGTCATCGAGCCCGAGCGCCGAGACAGCCGGCGCCGTCCGGTCGCGGAAGGCGAGCTTGCCGGAAGACAGCAACGCATCGAAACCGAAGGTCTTGCCCAGTGGCTCCAGTGCCTCGCGTGCCGACATGGGCCGGTCGATGACGTAGCCATCGACGAAGCCATCAACCTGCAACATATCGGGCAGCGGCAGCTCGAAATCGGCGAGCACTGCCTTGATGAGCCGGTCCAGCGCCACGCCTTCGATGCGGCCCGTGATCCAGTGGCCGGTCTCCCAATTTGCGCCGTCGGCCCAGATGCCGGCGAGGTCAGGGAATGCCGGAAAGGGCCGCGCATCCCAGGTCCAGACATAGACATTGGCTGGATCGACCATGCGCGTGCCAAGTGTCGGATGCAGCGGGTTGCGGATGGGATCAAAGCCCGACAGGGTGGGGTCGAACCCGCTGAGTATGGCCTCCAGCCCGCGCATCTGCAGCAGATCATCGCGGTTGCGGCCCGAGAAGGGCGGATACGCATTCTCGGAAGATTTCGGATCAGGGAAAACGTTGGGCCCATTGCCGCCCTTGTCGACGGCAGGCAGGCCGATCTCGGTCAGCCAGATCGGCTTGGCGCGCGGGCTCCAGGCGGTGCTTTGCGCCATCTCCACGCCGTTCATGCGCTCGACATGGGCGTTGGTCCACCAGCCAGTCAGGTCCTTGGCGCGAAAAGTCCACGGCTTGTTGTAGGCCCCATCCGTGATAGGCAGCCGCGTCTGCGCAGCGCGGCCAGCATCGCTGCCATAGTACCAGTCATGCGCCTCGCCGCTGTTCAGCCCGCGGCGCAGGTATGCAAGGTCCGCCGCATTGCGCGCCACGCTGGCGTCGGCATGCGACGTGCCATCGCGCCAGTCGGTCAAGGGCGGATACCAGTCGATGCCGACGGCATCGATGGCCGAAGATGCCCAGAGCGGGTCAAGCGGGAAGCGCACCTCCTGCCCGCTGCCCAGCACATGGGAACCATATTCAGTCCAGTCGGCGGCATAGACCAGCTTGGTCGCCGTGCCCAGAATGGTGCGCACATCCTGCGCCAGCGCCACAAGTTCGTTCACCATGGGGTAGACCCCGGAGGCGCTGCGCACCCGCGTCAGCCCGATCATCTCCGAGCCGATGATGAAGGCGCTGACGCCGCCTGCCGCTTGCGCCAGCATCGCGCTGTGCAAAAGATGTCGGCGAAAACTCCATTCGTTCGGCTTTGAACAGATGACCGTCTCGCCCGAGAGCGTCATGTCCGCTGGCACAACCGTGCCGACAAAGTTTGCGACCTGTGCCCCCGCTGCGGCCGTCGCATCGACCGTGCCTGCCCGATCGGGCGCGGGATCGCAGGTAATGCGGCCGCGCCAGGGATAGGAGGGCTGGCCGGCGCTGCCGCTGCGTGGGTCAGGCAGGCTGTTGCCCACCGGGATGTCCATCATCACGAACGGATAGAGCACGACCTCCAACCCATATTGCCTGAGGCGGCGAATGAGCGCGACGACACTGGCATCGGACGGCGTGCCGCCATAGGCGGGCTTGCCGGCATTGTAAGTGACCAGCCGCGCCGTCGCGCGCTCCAGCTCGGCCACGGCCCAGATTGTGCCCTGTGTCGTCTTGGCGGCCTGCTCGACACGCGGCGCAACCGTGCACTGCCCCACCCGCAGATCATCGCCGAACCAGCTGACAACCAGCGAGACACGGCGCAGGTTGGGGCACAGCGTCACCAGTTGCAGCACCGATGCCTCGACATCATTGCTGGCCATGAACTGATGGCGGTTCTCGGGCGTCGACGAGCCCGGCGCGCCTTCGTTCAGCACGAGCGTTGGCTCATAGGCGAATTCGCTCGATCCGGGAATGAGCGTGATGGCGCGGATCATCTCGTTGACGCCCGGCACGGGCCGCACGATCTCGAACGAGAATTGCGGCACACGGTTGCCATAATCGGTCAGGTTCAGCCGCTCAAACACGACATAAGCCAGCCCGCGATAGGCTGGCGTCTGGCCAGCCTCCTTGGCTGAAATCAGTGGATCGGGCATCTGCGTCTGCGTGCCGGAATGCACGCGCATGGTCACCGTGTTGAGATCGATCTCGCGCCCATCCGCCCAGACCCGGCGCACGAAGGCGATGCGGCCTTCACACAGGCCAACGGCGATGTTGGCATGGTAGGAATAGGTGGTCTCGACCGTTTTCTGCGCCTTCTTCGCGCCCTTGCCGCCCTGCTTTCGGTCACGCCGGATTGCGGTCGAGATTTCCTCCTCGAACCGCGTCGCCCAGATCAGCTGACCGCCCAGTCGTGCACGTCCGTAGAGCCTTGGAATGGATGCGCCTTCCGATGAGGACAGCCCCTCCATTTCTTTCAGACGCGGGCCTGTGACCTGGCGCGTGCCGGAGCGTTCACCGAAGATCTGCTGGTCGATCAGGTTGCCGCCAACAGCGCCCAGTGCCTGGCCGATGATGCCACCAATCGGCCCGCCCAGCGCATTGCCGATGACGGAGCCCGCCGCCGAGAGAAGCAGTGTCGCCATCGGTCACCTCGTTTCCGGAAAGGAGAAAGCGTGGCTGGCATGGCGACGCCACCAGCCCGTCAGCGCCACCTCGCTCACAGCACAGCCTTCATGGGCATGGATGATCGTGCTGGCGCGCTGTGTGAAC
Source organism: Allobosea sp. (assembly GCA_031373605.1). Lineage (GTDB taxonomy): Bacteria > Pseudomonadota > Alphaproteobacteria > Rhizobiales > Beijerinckiaceae > Allobosea. Next base: position 5,962 of record JANMMX010000331.1, read on the forward strand.
GCACCTGTCAGGATGGCGCAATGCTTGGTCGGCACATGTGACCGCCAGCGAAACAGCAGCACATCACCAGCGCCCGCATCTTCCAGTGCAACTGGCCGGAGATGGCAGAACGCCGCGTCGGCCAACGTCTCGCGCCCTGAAGCCTCGGCCCAGTCAGCGGTATAAGGCGGCACGTCCTGCGGCTCTTCGCCCAGCACATCGCGCCAGACGCCGCGCACGAGGCCCAGGCAATCGCAGCCCACACCCTTGAGCGAAGCCTGATGCAG
>JANMMX010000337.1:0-3400 GCA_031373605.1 Allobosea sp.
TCCCAAAGCGCCTGATGCAGCCGCAATCTGGCAGCCGCCAATACATTCGGCGTTGCCACCGGAGCCTGCTGTCGCGCAAGGCAGTCCCGATCAGGTCACCACACTGCAAGCGCAAATGCTGCTCGATGGCGAGGCCGCGCCTGCGCCCGTTCTTGCCCTCACCGCCCCCATCTCCTTCTGGGGTGGCGTCGATCCGCGCACCGGCGACATCATCGATGCCCGCCATCCGCAATGCGGACAGAACATCGCTGGCAAATTCCTCATGCTGCCCGGCACCATCGGCTCGTCATCGGCTTCGGCCGTTCTGCTGGAACTGGTGCATGCTGGCCGCGCGCCTGCTGCCATCGCCATGGCCGAGCCAGACGCCATCCTGCTGCTCGGGCTGGTGGTGGCGCGCGAGATGGGTTGGCCGACGCCGCCTGCTTGCAGGTTGTCGAAAACCGATCAAGAAGGATTGCAAGGCCGCAAGGCCGCGCTCGACAAGATGGGCCTGATCCGCCTGACATGAGGACATGACGATGCCGATGATGAAGCTCAATGGCGAGACCTTCCATGTGAAGGTTGACGGCCCGAAAGACGCGCCCGCGCTGGTCCTTTCCAACTCGCTCTCGTCGAACCTGTCGATGTGGGACCGGCAGATCCCCGAATGGTCGAAGGCCTTCCGCGTCGTGCGCTATGACACACGTGGCCACGGCCAATCGGTCACCAGCGCCCCGCCCTATTCACTGGCCCAACTCGCAGGCGACGCGCTGGCGCTGATGGACGCACTCGGCATCGCCAGGGCGCATTGGTGCGGCCTCTCCATGGGCGGCATGGTCGGCCAATGGCTCGCCACCCATCATCCCGATCGCCTCAATCGTGTGGTGCTTGCCAACACAGCGTCACGCATGGGACCGCCCGATCTCTGGAACACCCGCATCCGCACGGTCAGCGCCAGCGGCATGGAAGCCATCGTCGATGCCACGCTCGACCGCTGGCTGTCGAAAGCGTTTCAGGAGCGCGACAAGAAGGCGACCGCGGCCGTGCGCAAGATGATCCTTGGCACCTCTCCCCAAGGCTATTGCGGCTCCGGCGCCGCCATACGCGACATGGACCAGCGCGAGGCCATCCGCGCGATCACACTGCCCGTGCTCGTCATCACCGGAGCGACGGACCCGGCCACGCCACCGGCCGCTGGCGAATTCATCAGGTCACAGATCAAGGGCGCCAAGCTTGTCGAGCTGCAAGCCGCCCATGTCTCGAACATCGAGCAGCCGGAAGCGTTCGGCAAAGCGGTGCTCGCGTTTTTGACTGCAGGGACATGAGCCGATGACCAAGCCCTCGTCGAACAAGCCCGATCTGACCGAAATCAGGCGTTACGCCGCCGGCATGAAAACCCGCCGTGCTGTGCTGGGCGAAACTTATGTCGATGCCGCCACCGCGCAGGTCACCGATTTCAACCGCGACTTTCAGGAGTTCATCACCAGAACCGCCTGGAACGACATCTGGAACCGCCCTGGCCTCGACCGGCGCGCCCGCTCCATCGTGGTGCTGTCAATCACGATTGCGCTGCGCCACTGGGGCGAGTTTCGCATCCATGTGCGCGGCGCGCTGGCCAATGGCCTGACACGCGACGAGATCAAGGAAATCCTGATCCAGTCAGCTGTTTATGCAGGCGTGCCATCGGCGAACCATGCCTTCAAGGAGGCAGCCAGCGTGTTTGCGGAGATGGATGGGGCATAAATGTCTTTCCGGGGACGCGTAGCGGAGCCCGGAACCCATAATCACTGGCGCAACCCCAGTTGGTAACGGGCGCGCGTCAAGGCCGAAAACTGATGCTTATGGGTTCCGGGCTCATCGCAAGCGATGCCCCGGAATGACTCCCCTGCTTCAAAAGCTGCCAAACGTCCGGCTGCGGTAGATCAGCCCGGGCCCCACTCCAGTGCCACCAATGCCGACCACTTCGCCGATGATGATGTGGTGGGTGGCATGCAGGCGCGATTCGATCAGCTTGCAATCGAATGCCACCAGCGAGGTTGCCAGCACGGGCGAGCCGGTGACGAGTTTTGACCAGTTGCCGACAGCGAAGCGCTCTTCGCCCGCCAGCCCCTTGCGGCCGGCAAAGGTCTCGCCGACCTCCTGGTCAGCGCCTGACAGCGTGTTGACGCAGAACACGCCATTGGTCTGGATCGCCTCAAGCGTGCGGCTGTCGGCATGGATGCAGGCCAGCATCATGGCCGGGCTGTCAGAGAGCGAGGTCACGGCAGAAGCCGTCAGCCCGGCCCGACCTTTTGCACCAAAGGTGGTGATGACATGCACTGCCGCCGTCACCTGCGCCATCGCCTGACGGAAGGCTGCAGATTCAGGGCTGACAGGTGCGGGTGCTGCCTTGACGGCGGGCGGTTTGGAAGATGGCATCAGGCTTGGGCTTTCAACTCGGTGAGCGCGGGCTTTAGGCGAGATTGCGGATCATGGCCAGCCGCAGCGACAGATGCGCTTGTCGCACATGGCCATCGCCTTAAGCCATCTTGACGCGCGGCCCGGGTGTCGCCAGCGATAGGGCAGCTCGATTGGCGGCAGGATAAGCCCACATGGACATTGCCATCATTGGCGCAGGCATTGTTGGTGCGGCCACGGCGCATGCCTTGCTGGACGAGGGCCACAGCGTCACGCTCCACGATGCCAACGCACCGGGCTTTGGCCCCTCGCGCGGCAATGCCGGCTGGATCGCGCATACCGACATCACACCCATTGCCCAGCCGAAGGCCCTGATGCAGGTGCCGCGCTGGCTGCTGGACCCGCTGGGGCCACTCGCCATCCGCCCGGCATATCTGTTGAAGATCGCGCCGTGGCTGGCGCGCTTCATTGCCGCCTCCCGGCCAGCCGAGGTTGAGCGTTCGACCGTGGCGCTCGCCGCACTTCAGCAACGCGCCCTGCCCGCCTGGGAAAAACTGGCGGGTGAGCTTGGCCTGAACCAGCACATCCACAAGCGCGGTGGCCTGCATGTCTATCGCACGCAAGCAGCCTTTGAGGCCGGGTCGCTCGTGGCCGCGCGCCAGCGCTCATTCGGCTTCGGCGTCGAGATGATCTCGCGCGAGGTGCTGCGCCAGCTGGAACCCGCGCTCAATGATCAGTTTGTTGGCGCAGCGCATATCGAGAACACTGCGCATGTCTCTGATCCGCTGGCCATCACCAAGGCGCTGTTCGACGCGGCCATCGCGCGCGGCGCCCGCTATGAGCAGGCGCGCATCACGCTCATCAACCCGGCGACGCGCCCGGTGCTGGTCGGCCCCGATGGCTGGCAGCGCGTGACGGACGCTGTGGTGCTGGCCGCTGGCGCATGGTCAAAGCCCTTGGCGGGAGCCGTGGGCGACAAGGTGCCGCTCGACACCGAGCGCGGCTACAACATCAGCTTTCCGGG
>JANMMX010000344.1:0-9119 GCA_031373605.1 Allobosea sp.
TGAGCTATTTCGGGCCGGACCGCAGGCGCGGCGCGCCCAATCTCTGGCGCGGACCCGACCGCCGCAACGGCGAAAAAGCCGAAACCTTTGCCCCGCGTTCCATTGCCGAGAAAGCCAGCATCCGATGAGCAGCAGCAACGCCTTGATGGTGAGTGGCGACAGGCCGGATGTGCGCTATGCCGGAGCCGAGATCAGCTCGGTGATGCAGCTGATGCGCGACGATCTCGTGCTTTGGTTCGAAGAGCAGTTCATGCGCGTCGAAGGGGCGCTCTCGGCCCATTTCCAGCTGGGCGGCCGCCCGCCACGCACGCTTGTTCATGCGTTGCAGGACATTTACGGCCAGGCGGGCAGCTTCGGATATCCACTGGCTGGCCGGCTGGCGCGCAGCATGCATCGCTGGCTGGAGCTCGAGGGCCCCGTGCGCAATGCCGTGCTGGCGGCCCATCTCGATGCGATGCGCATCATCCTCAGAGACAATCTGCAAGGCGATGAGCACGCCGTGGCAAACACACTCGCAGAGACGCTGGAAGAAGCCTTCGGTGCCGTTCAGGCCGAAAATCTGACCTGAACAGCAGCAGAATACGGGGCAATGCCTTGCACGTTCAGTTTCGCGAAACCAATCTGCGCTTTACTGATGGGCAAACTGGGCGTCTTTTCGATTCGACGCCTCCCATGTTGCAGCCGGAAAGGGGGTCGCATCTGCTATGCGTGTCGACTTCTCCAAGCTGCGTTTTCTCATCATCGACGACAACACGTTCATGCGCCGCATGATCAAGGCGCTGCTTCATGGCTTTGGAGCGCGCGAGGTGTTCGAGGCCGAGGATGGTGCGGCGGGGCTGGAATCCTTCATGTCGCATTCGCCCGACGTTGTGCTTGTGGATTGGGAAATGCCGATCCTCGACGGGCTTGAAGTGACTCGCATGATCCGCTCGCCCGAGTCGAGCGTGAACCCTTATGTGCCGATCATCATGGTGTCCGGCTATTCCGAGAAGAAGCGCGTGATGCAGGCGCGTGATGCAGGCGTGTCGGAATTTCTCGCCAAGCCTATCTCCTCCAAGGCACTCTATGACCGCATTCTCAATGTGGTCGCCTATCCGCGCCCCTTCGTGAAAACCAAGAGCTATTTCGGCCCAGACCGGCGCCGCGGCAGCCAGCAGCATTACACGGGCGTCGAGCGCCGCAAGTCAGAATCCGAACCCATCAATACGCGTTCAGTCGCCGAAAAGGCCAAACATCGATGAGCTGGCAGCCCGCCGCCGTGCCCGGCGCAACAAAAACAACAGACCATGCCGACCACAGCGTCATCGAGCCGCCGCAGACGCTGAAGACGCGCGCGCTCCTGACAGGGGCCGTTGCCGAAAAAGAGCTGGCTGAGCAGATGGCGCAGGCCGAGCAGGCCATGAATCGCCTCAAGATCGAGTTTGGCGGATGGATGGAAAAGGAAGTGCTGCGGCTTGAGGAGAGCTACAGCGCCTATGTCCAGAATCCGAAACAGGAGCGCGATGTGCTTTATCGCGCGCTGCATGATGTGCGCGGCCAGTCGGGCATGTTCGGTTTTCCGCTGGCCGGGCGGATTGCCGACAACCTCTGCAAGCTGCTTGATGTGACATCGCAGGTGCCCTCCGAGATCGTGGGCGCGCATGTCCATGCGATCCGCGCGGTTGTGCGCGAGAATGCGACATCACCCGATGATCCGGTCGGCAGCCTGCTGGCGCTGGCGCTGGAAAAGGTCACGAAGGTGCTGGCCGCGCGCGCAGCCGCTTAAGTTGCGGCAACACAATGCGTCAAATCGGGGTCAGGCGGCCTGGCGCAGGTCCAGCACGTCGAGCTCGACCAGCAGTTCCGGGTCTGTCTCGATCAGGAAGGCCAGCGCCGCGTCATCCGCCAGGCTGCCTGCAACCTCAGTGGCTTCAAGGCGCGCCGCTTCCGCGTCCACCCGGCGCAACAGCGCCATCAGTGCGCTGGCTTCAGTGCCTTGCATGCTCTCGCAGGCGATCAGCACCCGCTCGACAATGCGGCGGCTGATGGTTGCGCGCAGCATGTCGGTATTGGCAAAGCCAACCTCGTGCAGCGCCGATACGGCCGCTGCAAAAGCTTTGAACAGCCCTTCAGGCAGCCCCGCCTTGCGATAAAGCGCGCGCAGGCCCGTGCCACGACGGTCATGGATCAGGCTGGAAGCGCGTGCCAGCGGCATGCCCGAAAGATCTGCCAAAGCAGCCTCGGCAAGTGCCGGTTCCGCGCTCAGCAGGGAGCGGAGGATCAGCGAGGCCGTGAGCCTGCCTTGCAAACGCAGCTGTGCCACCAGCGCCATCAGCTCGCGCTCGGCACCGTGACCAGCGAGCGAGATCGCAACACGCTCCCCGGATTCGCGCGAGACGCGCTGGCTGCGCTCCGGCGCCATCCAGCCGCAGCCTGATACGAAGGCAGACAAGGCATCCGCAACCTGCGTCGCAATGATCTGGCGCAACGCCAGCGGCAGATCGGGCCGTGCAAGCAGCGCTTCACGCAAGGCACCATTGCCACCGCAACGGTCCAGCAGGCGCTCCAGAGAAAAACCCGGGATGTCAGCTGTCAGATTCCCGGCCAGCACGACCAGAGCATCCTCGCCTCCCACCTCGCAAAGCGCCGCACAGACAGCAGACGAGAGTTCCATGCGCCCGGCAATGGCCGACTGCGCCTGCGCATCGCCGATGGCGGCGGCGTCCACAAGATCATCATCGGTCAGCACCGGCGACCGGGCGAGCAGCAGCGCCGATATCTCGTTCTGCTCGGCCAGCAAACCCAGAATGAGCGCGCGCGGTGCTTCATCAGAGGTCGCCATCATCACGCCGATGGACTTGCGCACCAGAGGCGAAGGGTCATCCAGCAGCGACAGAAGCGCCATTTCCGCCTCGCGACGCTCGGTCGCTCCCAGCGGCGAATGCAGATAGGCCGATGCCAGCGCCGCCGCCCCTTCAGCGCGCTGCTGTGCATTGGCCGTACGGGCCCAGAGAAGAAAACGCCGGACAATCATCCGCGGACCCCGTTTCGCGTAAGCTGGTTCAGATCAAGCAGCCCGGGTTTTGGGTTCTCGCTTGTCGTGCGCACGGCCACCGGGCGGCGCTGCATGGAAGGCGGGACGATGCCCAGATCAAGCGGGCGTATCGGCGGCAGCGGCGCGGCCTGCAACGGGCCGGACACGGTGAAGGTCAGCGGCTTTTCGTTGGCAGCGGTCACGCTTTCAGAACGCTCGCTGCCCTGAATGCGCCTGCCAGCGCCATCGCCAGCACTCTCCGTCGCATTGCTGGTTTCAGCCCCACTCCGGGGGAAATAGCGCGGCCCATCGATGAGGGCGGCCGTCGTGCGCAAACCACGCGCAGGCTGGCCCGACCAGATCTTGGCGACCGATTCCGAAACCGGCGCGCGTGACCCTTCCGTCGAGAACAGGCCGATCAGGCCTCTTGCACGGCCAGGCGCCAGCGCAGCCGCAATCGGCACGGCGTCCGGGCTTGTCGCATTGGACGCCGCGGTTGCCGGTCCCGTGGTCGCCGTGCCGGAATGGCTGGCCGACAACACGCCATAGACCTCCTGCACGGTGCGCGGGCGGCCGGTCTTGTCGAAGAAGATGTTGCGGTTGGCGCCTGCGGCTTCAGGAAAGCTGCGGGCAGCCGCCGCCTGCGGATCACTGGCGACACCCTTGATGAGCTCGCTCGCGCCGCGCGCGCCCAGCACATGGGCAATGTAGAGCTCGCCCGCATTGGGCTCGCGCCCGATGGCGGCCGTCAGCTGCTCGCGGTTTTTCTGCGTGAAGGCACCGGCCATCACTGCAGAGGCCTGCGGGTCCTTGCGCAGATTGAGAATCTGTTCGCGCAGCGCCGGATCTGCGACTTCGAGCCGTCCGCTCTCGCTGGACTTGATGGCATCGGCATAGGCGCTCATGCCGTGGCGCGCGCCCTCGCCTTTCACCATGCTGAACCAGGTCTGCTCAATGAACTGGAACAGGCCGGTCGCACTCGATGTGCGCGCCTTCGCATCTGGCTCCAGCGCCGATTCGCGTTGCGCGGTCTTCAGCAGATAGTCAAAACCGGTGCCTGTCTTGTCCGCACCTGTGCGAATGGCGCTGACCACCGGATTGGCGGGCGCTGTTTCGCGGCTGGCGGGGGTGGAAAACAGGAACATCAGCAACAACCATCGGCACGGACGCAACTGTTCCGGCACCGCATGCAGAATGCTGCATTTATGGTAACTGAAGACTTAAGAGCCTGCTTGCGCAGGTGCACAGAAACGGGACGATGACGGACATGACCGAGACAGAGCGACACAAGCGCGGCGGAATGTATTTCGAGCATTTCAAAGTGGGCACCTTGATCGAGCACCGGCTGACACGCACCGTCACGCAGATGGACAACATGCTCTTTTCCAACATGACGCTGAACCCGCAGCCGCTCCACATCGATGCGCATTTCTGCGCCACCGAGACCGAATGGGGCCAACCCTTGATGAACTCGCTCTTCACGCTGGGGCTGATGATCGGCATCTCGGTCAATGACACGACGGTGGGCACCACCATCGCCAATCTCGGCATGACCGATGTCACCTTCCCCGCGCCGCTGTTCGAGGGCGATACGATCAACTGCACCACCGAGATCATGGCCAAGCGCGAGTCGAAGTCGCGGCCCGATGCCGGCATTGTCGATTTCCATCACCGCGCCTTCAAGCAGGATGGCACATTGGTGGCGCAATGCCGCCGCCAGGCCTTCATGCGCAAAGTGCCGGTGGCCTGATGCGCTCGCTCCTGTTTGTGCCCGGCGACAGCGAAAAGAAGCTCGAGAAGGGTCTTGCCAGCGGGGCGGACGCCCTCATCATCGATCTGGAGGATTCCGTCGCGCTGGCCGCCAAGCCGCAGGCCCGCGTCATCACGCTGGCCTTTCTGAAGGCGCATCGCGGCAAGCCGGGCAGCCCGAAGCTGTTCGTGCGCCTGAACGGCCTGACCACAGGCCTGATCGGCGCTGATCTCGACGCCATCATGGCCGGCGCACCCGATGCGCTGGTGCTGCCGAAGGCCGAAGGTGGTGTCGACATCCAGCATCTGGCGGCCAAGGTCGCCGTCTGCGAGGCTGAGCAGGCCCTGCCCGATGGCGGCACCACGATCATGGCCATTGCGACAGAAACCGCGCGCGGCGTGTTCCAGCTGGGCACCTATGCAGGCGCAAGCCACCGTCTGATGGCCCTGACATGGGGCGCCGAAGACCTGGCCGCCGAGCTTGGCGCCGAGACCAACCGGCTCGCCGATGGCAGCCATGCCGATCCCTATCGGCTGGCACGCAGCCTGACGCTGATGGGCGCCTCTGCCGCCAGTGTCGAGGCCATCGACACGGTGTTCACGAACTTCCGCGACGAGGACGCGCTGAGGACCGAGTGCGTGGCCGCGCGCCGCGATGGTTTCACCGGCAAGATGGCGATCCATCCGGCTCAGGTCGCCATCATCAACGAAGTGTTCACGCCCTCAGATGCGGCGCTGGCCCGCGCGCGCAAGATCGTTGCGCTGTTTGCCGTCAATCCTGAGGCAGGCGTGCTGGGACTTGACGGCCAGATGCTCGACAGGCCTCACCTGCGACAGGCCGAGCGCCTGCTCAAGCGGGCGGGCGTGATCTAGCGCGCATCGATCTGGCGGCAGCGGCGGTTGCCTGAGGCGAGGCAATCCTGTGCCTTCTTGGCGGCATCAAGCTCCTTCACCAGCCAGTAGCCGCCTGCCAACAACACCAGCAGGAAGATGGCCGCCAGCAGGTTCAGCGTCATCCGCCATTCGGGATCATCGTGATCCTCCGGCTGCTGGCGGCTCATCGCTCAGCCGCCTGCCGGTCGCGTGATGGAGAAGAGCGACGACACTTCGGCGTAATCGGCATAGCCGCAGCGGGCGATGGGGTTGGCGAGCGCTGTATCAAACCGGCCATGAGTGATGAAGGCATCATTGATGTAGATGCTGACCACCTGGCCAATGACCATGTAACGATCCGTCTCGCGGCCATCCATGTCCGACAGGCGCTGGATCGAGATCAGCCTGCATTCCAGCGCGGCCGGGCTCAGGGCCACGCGCGGTGGGCGAACGGCGCGCGAGGCCGCCATCTCCAGCCCGGCATAGTCATATTCGCTGGTGCCGCGCGGAAGGGGTGCGGATGTCAGGTTCATCTGGTGGTCAAGCGCCTTTGTCACCAGCGAGCAGGTGAACTCTTTTGTTTCCGCAATGAAGCTGACGGCATCCTTCAGCCCTTCGGAAGAGAACATCACCATGTGCGGTCGCGTCGAGATCGCATTGAAGTAACTGTAGGGCGCCAGATTGATCGCGCCACTTGAACTCATGGCCGTGATCCAGCCGATGGGCCGCGGGGCCACGATGGCCTTGAAAGGATCATGCGGCAGGCCGTGATCGCCAAGATGGGGGGCATAATCCATGTGGCTTCAGGCTCCGAAACGCGTGGTCAACGCGGCCACATCCGGGCGCTCCCGGTCAGCGGGGCGCGTTTCGCTGTGCCCGATATGGACAAAACCCGCCATCCGCTCGCCAGCACCAAGGCCGAGACCATCAAGCACGGCGCGATCGAACGAGAACCAGTTGGTCAGCCAGTTGGCGACAAAGCCCATGGCGTTGGCCGCCGTCACCAGGTTCATGCAGACAGCGCCGGCTGTCAGCACCTGCTCCCATTCCGGGATTTTGACATGCGGGCCAGCCTTCGAAACCACGCCGATGACAAGAGGCGCATAGGTGAGGCGCGCGGCTTCATAGGCCACCTTCGCATCATCTGCCTGCGGATTGGCCGCCTTGAAAGCAGCGCCGACAATCTGGCCAGCCCGCAGGCGGCCCTCGCCTTCCAGCACCAGAAAGCGCCAGGGCACCAGCCGCCCATGGTCAGGCACACGCGAGGCAATTTCCAGCAACAGCGCCTGCTCGTCGGCGCCGGGGGCCGGGCCGGTCATCATGTTGGGGGGCACGGAGCGGCGCTGGCGCAACAATTCAAGCATTTCGTTCGATTTCACAGGCATGGTTGCATGACATCCGTCTGGAGAAAGGTGCGGACGAGATTTCGACCCCGCGCTTTCGCCATGTTATCGACAAGTCAGGCTGTCAGGGCTAGGAAAATCTGATGGCCGAGATGCGCTGGAACGACATGAGACCTATCCATTCCCGCCGCCTGCGATGGTGTGCGGCAGCCCTGCTGGCCGCGCCTGTCTTCTTTGTGACTTCGCCGCAGGCACAGACACCCGCAACAGTGCCCTCGCAGCTGACGCCCCTTGCCCAGACAACGCTGAATGTCAGCGCTGTCTTTCCGGGCGATCAGCGGGCCATCCGCTCCGGGCTGGTGTGGCGCATCCTGTCCGACAAGGGAGACGGGCAGCCACCCCAGATCATCGCGCGCACATCTGCCTCCACCGCCAGCTTTACGCTGGAACCGGGCACCTACATGGTCCACGCCGCCTATGGCTTTGCCAGCGGCACCAAGCGCGTGACCATTGCCAAGGGCGCAACCCTGAACGAGCGCATCACCGTCAATGCCGGGGGCCTGCGCATTGCGGGCTCGATTGGCGACAATCCGATCCCGGCAGCGCGCCTGAGCTACTCGGTCTTCGTGCCGCTGCAGGGCAACTCGGAGGGTCGGCTGGTGGTCGCCAATGCGCGCAGCAGCGAATTGCTGCGGCTGCCTGAAGGCACCTATCACGTGGTCTCCACCTATGGTGATTCCAACGCCATCCAGCGTGCCGACATCAAGGTGGAGCCCGGCAAGGTCACCGAGGCGACGATGCACCATCGTGCCGCCAAGGTGACACTCAAACTGGTGGCCAATGCCGGGGGCGAGGCCTTTGCCGGAACCGCTTTCAGCGTGCTGACACCCGGTGGCGACGTGATCCGCGAGGCCATCGGTGCCTTTCCGCAGGTGATCCTGGCCGAAGGCAACTATGTGCTGATCGCCCGGCAGGACGGCCAGCTTTACACGCGCGAATTCAAGGTGGAGAGCGGGCTTGACCGCGACATCGAGGTGCTGGCACAAATGACGGCCAGCCCTTCGACGGCGGCATCACCTCCGCGGCCATAGCCGTGACCATTTTCAGTACGGCGGCTCGCTGTAGAGTGCCTTGCCATCCAGCAACAGCCGCTTGATGGCCGATTGACCGTCAGCCGCGACTGCCGCCACAACCTCGATCCGCCTGCGTTCGGTGCGCTCGATCGCAAGCCCCTCGAATTGCGGCACGAAGTAACTCTCAAGCCCGTAGGCAATGCGCACGCCCCGCAGCGCGCCCAAACCGCAATCCGGCTCACCCGTCGCGCCCGGCAGGCAAGCCCGCGTGGCGCTGATTGTGCCCTTCAGCACCACGACACCGGCCGATGGTGCTGGCAGGCTGCGCGACATCGCGACAGCCTCAGCCAGACCATTGGCTGCGGGCCTGACGCTGACGAACACCTCCTCGCCGCGCTTGAGATCATCCCCGATGCCAAGTGTCTTGGCGTCGAGCGTGCCAATGGCATAGGCCAGCACCACATAGTCGCCCCGGAACAGATCCCGGGGATCGACCGGCGCCACGGCCAGCCGCACCTCGGTTCCGCTGCGCAGAATGCTGGCGCGGCTCTCGATCATGGCGAAGAGCGCCCCGCAAAGCACCATGCCGGCGAGAGCCACGCGCGCCAGAAGCGGAACGCGAGCCATCATGCCATCCAGGACGCCGAGCCGGTTCATGCCGCAGGTCCCTTGCTGTCGACACGACCCTGGCTGTCGACACGACCATTGCCATCGGCCAGCGCCGAGAGGCGCGCCAGAAGTTTGCGCGAGCCTGCTGCCAGCGCCACCAGCGCAATGCCCGCGCCAAAGAAGAAGAAGGACTGGTCGAGCAGCGAGCCGACCGTGCGATAGAGCAGGATCAGGATGATGACGGCAAATGCCGCATAGCCAGCACTGCTGATGACCTTGAGGCCGGACAGGACACCCGCCGCGATGAGGCCGATGCTGGACGCGAGCAGCAGGGACGAGATCAGGATGCGGCCGAGCAGCCCATGGCCAAAACCGGCCCAGAACAGCAGCGGCACGACCAGCCCAAGGAGGATCGCAGCAGGCAGGACCAGCCGGATGCGTCCTTGCACCTGCATGGCA
>JANMMX010000403.1:0-4906 GCA_031373605.1 Allobosea sp.
ATGCCGGGGGCCTGCGCATTGCGGGCTCGATCGGCGACAATCCAATCCCGGCAGCGCGCCTGAGCTACTCGGTCTTCGTGCCGCTGCAGGGCAACTCGGAGGGTCGGCTGGTGGTCGCCAATGCGCGCAGCAGCGAACTGCTGCGGTTGCCGGAAGGCACCTATCACGTGGTCTCCATCTATGGTGACTCCAACGCCATCCAGCGCGCCGACATCAAGGTGGAGCCGGGCAAGGTGACGGAAGCGACCATGCACCACCGCGCCGCCAAGGTGACCCTGAAGCTTGTGGCCAATGCCGGCGGCGAGGCCTTTGCCGGCACCGCTTTCAGCGTGCTGACACCCGGCGGAGATGTGATCCGCGAGGCCATCGGTGCCTTTCCGCAGGTGATCCTGGCCGAAGGCAACTACGTGCTGATCGCCCGGCAGGACGGCCAGCTTTACACGCGCGAATTCAAGGTGGAGAGCGGGCTGGATCGCGACATCGAGGTGCTGGCGCACATGACGGCCAGCCCATCGACGGCGGCATCACCTCAGCGGCCATAACCGTGACCATTTTCAGTAAGGCGGCTCGCTGTAGAGTGGCTTGCCATCCAGCAGCAGCCGCTTGATGGCCGATTGACCATCAGCCGCAACTGCCGCCACCACCTCGATCCGCTTGCGTTCGGTGCGCTCGATCGCAAGCCCCTCGAATTGCGGCACGAAGTAACTCTCAAGCCCGTAGGCAATGCGCACGCCCCGCAGCGCGCTCAAACCGCAATTCGGCTCGCCCGTCGCGCCCGGCAGGCAAGCCCGCGTGGCGCTGACCTTGCCCCTGAGCACCACGACACCGTTCGATGGAACTGGTTGGCTGCGCGACATCGCGACGGCTTCAGCCAGACCATTCGGTGCTGGCCTGACGCTGACGAACACCTCCTCGCCGCGCTTGAGATCATCCGCGATGCCAAGCGTCTTCGCGTCAAGTGTGCCGATGGCATAGGCCAGCACCACATAGTCACCCCGGAACAGATCCCGGGGATCGACCGGCGCCACGGCCAGCCGCACCTCGGTTCCGCTGCGCAGAATGCTGGCGCGGCTCTCGATCATGGCGAAAAGCGCCCCGCCAAGCACCACGCCGGCGAGACCCACGCGGGCCAGAAGCGGAACGCGAGCCATCATGCCATCCAGAACGCCGAGCCGGTTCATGCCGCAGGTCCCTTGCTGTCGACACGACCCTTGCTGTCGACAGGACCATTGCCATCGGCCAGCGCCGAGAGGCGCGCCAGAAGTTTGCGCGAGCCTGCTGCCAGCGCCACCAGCGCAATGCCCGCGCCAAAGAAGAAGAAGGACTGGTCGAGCAGCGAGCCTACCGTGCGATAGAGCAGGATCAGGATGATGACGGCAAATGCCGCATAGCCAGCACTGCTGATGACCTTGAGGCCGGACAGGACACCCGCCGCGATGAGGCCGATGCTCGACGCCAGGAGCAGGGCCGAGATCAGGATGCGGCCAAGGAGCTCTTGGCCAAAACCGGCCCAGAACAGCAGCGGCACGACCAGCCCAAGGAGGATCGCGGCAGGCAGGACCAGCCGGATGCGTCCTTGCACCTGCATGGCATGCAGGGCCGCGGCCAGAACAGCTGCACCGCAAGCCAAACCCGCAGCCAGCATGAACTGGCCGCCCTTTGCCAGTGAGGCGTCAAGGACACGCACGGTCTCCAGGCACAGGGCAATCGCGAAGCACCCGGCACCGAGCCCGAGCCCGGACGCCAGCAGACCAGGCCCGCCACGCGCCATCGCCCAGCTTCCGATGAGCGTGAACAACGCACTCAGGCCCATGCCATAGGCGATGAGCGCCGGAAGCCGCTTGTCGTTGAGATCAGGCACGACGGCCAGCAGCAGCCAGAGACCCAGTGCAAGAATGGTGGCGCGATGCACCATGGCGTTGCTGCGGCCCAGCGCCAGCAAGCCCGCAGGAACAAAGGCCAGCAGAAAGGCGAAATGAGCCCCGGCCTGCACATTGCCGGTTTCGATTGAAGAGCGCCCCCAGGTCCAGACGCACATCGCGACCAGCGCCACGATGAGTGCGCCATCCGACACCAGAAGGGTTGCCACCGCCAGCGCGCCCAGCGCCACCAGCAATGCGCCGCCCGGCCAGTCAGCGGGCAAATGATACATCTGCCCGACCAGCGCGACGCCGGCCCCAAAGACCAGCACGGCAAAGGTCGCCGCTGCCTCCGCGCCGCCGCGCATGCCGCGACCCAGCAGGACAACATGTGCGCCAAGCGCTGAAAGCAGCAGCCCGGCAACCATCGCTAGCTTCACCAGCCGGGGAATATCCTGCCAGTTGGCGGCAATGAAAGCGCTGACGCCCGCCGCCAGCAGCAGCACGCCCAGCATGGCAAAGGTGGCAGGCAGGCGTGAGCCACGCTCGTCCCCGGCCAGCGCAAAACGCACAGCGCCCGCCACGTCGGGCGAGATGCGCCCCGTACCGACCCAGCGCAGCAGGTCAGCCTCAAGCCGCTTGCGGTAAGCTCCATCGAACATGCGCCAAACATGGCATAGGTCACGTCAGAATGGCTACCCTCAGGCCAGGAGAAGATCAGGCCATGTTAAGATCAGGCCATGTGCGGACGCGAAGCCATTGCCCTTTTCACATCTGGCGGAGTGGCTTCCTCGCAGAAGGCCGCCAGCGCCTCCTTCAGCGGCATCACGGTCGAGTGCTGGCTTCCGAGACGGCGGATGGAGACAGTGTGCTCCTCCGCCTCACGCTTGCCCACTGCCAAGATGACCGGCACCTTGGCGAGCGAATGCTCGCGCACCTTGTAGTTGATCTTCTCGTTGCGCAGGTCGGCGCGTGCCCTGAGACCGGCCGCAAGGCAGGCCATGACCACCTCTTCGCCATAAGCATCGGCCTCGGACGTGATCGGGCAGACCACGATCTGCTCCGGCGCGAGCCAGAGCGGAAAATGCCCGGCAAAGGATTCGATCAGGATGCCGAGAAACCGCTCCAGCGAGCCGCAGATCGCGCGATGCACCATCACCGGCTGCTTCTTGTCGCCTTCGGTGCCGATGTAGAAGGCGCCGAACCGCTCCGGCAGATTGAAATCCACCTGCGTGGTGCCGCATTGCCATTCGCGGCCGATCGCATCGCGCAGGGTGTATTCGAATTTGGGCCCATAGAATGTGCCCTCGCCCTCGTTGATCCCGGTCTTGATGCGCCCACCGGATTCAGCCTCCATCTGCACCAGAACACGGCGCAGGATGTCTTCGGCATGGTCCCACATGGCGTCCGTGCCAACGCGCTTTTCAGGCCGCGTCGCCAGCTTCACCACCACCTGGTCAAAGCCGAAATCGGCATAGACCGACATCATCAGCTCGTTGATCTTCAGGCATTCGGCCTCAAGTTGTGCCTCGGTGCAGAAGATATGCGCATCGTCCTGCGTGAAGGCGCGCACGCGCATCAGCCCATGCAGCGCGCCTGACGGCTCGTAGCGATGCACGGCGCCAAACTCGGCCAGCCGGATCGGCAGATCACGATAGCTTTTCAGCCCGTGCTTGAAGATCTGCACATGGCCGGGGCAGTTCATCGGCTTGAGTGCAAAGACGCGATGCTCGGCGGTGGCATCCGCCGGGTTGATGAAGGCGGTCGCCGATTTCACCGCGAACATGTTGTCGGCATACCAGCCCCAGTGGCCGGAGGTTTCCCAGAGCGACTTGTCAAGCAACTGCGGCGCATTCACCTCGTCATAGTCACGCTCCAGACGCCGGCGCATATAGGCGATCAGCTGCTGGAACACGCGCCAGCCCTTGGCGTGCCAAAAGACGGTGCCCGGGCCCTCATCCTGGAAATGGAACAGGTCCATCTCGCGGCCAAGCTTGCGATGGTCGCGCTTCTCCGCCTCCTCGATCTGGTGGAGATAGGCGTCAAGCTCCTCCTGCTTGGCAAAGGCGGTGGCATAGATGCGGCTGAGCATCGGGTTGTTGCTGTCGCCGCGCCAATAAGCACCGGCCACCTTCATCAGCTTGAAGGCGCTGCCGACCTTGCCGGTCGAGGTCATGTGCGGTCCACGGCACAGGTCGATCCAGTCACCCTGCGCATACATCTTCAACGTCTGGTCCGCCGGGATAGCGTCGACCAGCTCGACCTTGAACGCCTCGCCCCTGGTCTCGAAAAACGATTTCGCCTTGTCGCGGGACCATTCCTCGCGGGTGAAGGGCAGATCGCGCGCGATGATGCGGCGCATTTCGGCCTCGATCGCGCCGAAATCCTCGGGCGTGAACGGCGTTTCGCGGAAGAAATCGTAATAGAACCCGTTCTCGATGACCGGGCCAATGGTCACCTGCGTGCCGGGATAGAGCGACTGCACGGCTTCCGCCAGCACGTGGGCGCAATCATGCCGGATCAGCTCCAGCGCGCGCGGGTCTTCACGGTTGATGAGTTCAAGCCGGGCATCCGCTGTGATCGGTGATGAGAGATCGACCACCTCGCCATCCAGCGCCATGGCGACCGTGCGCTTGAGCAGAGAGGGCGAGATGCCGCCGGCAATGTCGCGGCCGGTCGTGCCGGCGGGATAGGCGCGCACCGCGCCATCAGGAAAGGTCAAGGAAAGGCTTGCAGTCATGGCAGGCTCGCTTTCTCACTCGGGGGAACAATCCCCGTAAGATGATCGGAAGGCTCGGAAACGCTGGACTGGACGCTCAAACTGACGTTTGCCGCCAGATGAGCGCCTTGTTGCGGCTGCTTTTGCCTGCTCAAAAGACCTTGCGCGGCAGCGCGAAACAGAACACCCTTGCACGAGATAGCCGACGCGCCGGAGCCAAACAAGCACGATGATCGGTGACATCTCCCGCAGATTGCGCAACGCTTTTGCCGCTCTGGGCCTTCTGGCAGTCACTGCCTCGGCAGGTCCGTTGCCTGCGAACGCTGCA
>JANMMX010000468.1:0-1702 GCA_031373605.1 Allobosea sp.
CGCCGAAAGCGTGCTGAAAAAGCTCGATCTGCATTTCCGCACCATGACGCTCTGCACCGGCGATATGGGCTTTGCCAGCCAGAAGACCTACGACATCGATGTCTGGCTGCCCGGCCAGAAGGCCTATCGCGAGATTTCCTCTTGCTCCGTCTGCGGCGATTTCCAGGCGCGCCGCATGAATGCCCGCTTCCGGCCCAAGGCGGATGCTTCGGGCAAGGCAGGAGCGCCGCAATTCGTCCACACGCTCAACGGCTCCGGCGTGGCGGTGGGCCGCGCACTTATTGCTGTCATGGAAAACTATCAGAACAGCGATGGCTCGATCACCGTGCCAGATGTGCTGGTGCCTTATATGGGCGGCGTCACGCGCATCGAGAGGGCGGTGTGAGCAATGTATGCCCCTTCCATCACTGCCAGCGCGAGGCGCGTTCTATTCCCTCTCCCCTTGTGGGAGAGGGTTAGGGAGAGGGGTTTGTACGACGGGTTTCGATCTCGTCCCGTCCAAGCCCCCTCCCGGCCTCCCCCACAAGGGGGGAGGAGAGGCAAGGCCTCACTTCGTTCGACAACACCCACTCCCACCCAAGGCTGACCACTGATGCGCATTTTCGTGACCAATGATGACGGCATTCATGCCGAGGGCCTGGAGGCGCTGGAGCGTGTGGCGCGGCAGCTTTCGGATGATGTCTGGGTGGTTGCGCCCGAGACGGACCAGTCCGGCGTGTCGCATTCGCTCTCGCTGAACAACCCGTTGCGCTTGCGCGCCTGCGGGCCTCAGCGCTTCGCCGTCAGCGGCACGCCAACCGATTGCGTCATCATGGCAGTGCGCCACATCCTCATCGAGCACAAACCGGACCTGATCCTGTCCGGTTTCAACCGCGGTCAGAATGTCGCCGAGGACGTCACCTATTCCGGCACGATTGCGGCTGCCATGGAAGGCACGCTGCTGGGCGTGCCGTCGCTGGCGCTCAGCCAGGGTTATGGCGCGGCGGGGCGTGACAACATCCGCTGGGATTGCGCGGAATCGCATGCGCCCGGCATCATCCGTCGCCTCATTGCGGAAGGCATTCCCAAGGACATCCTGTTCAACATCAATTTCCCGGATCGCGATCCGCAGGATGTGCAGGGCGTGGCCGTCACCGTGCAAGGCCGGCGCGATCAGGAGCTGTTGCGTATCGAGCCGAGGGCGGACGGGCGCGGCAACCCGTATTACTGGATCGCGTTTTCGCGTGGAAAGACCACACCAGCCAATGGCACAGACCTGAAAGCGCTGGCCGATGGCAAGATCTCGATCACGCCAATCGAGCTCGACCTCACCCATGAGCCGACGCTGACACGCATCGCGCAACTTTTCGCCTGAGGCAGGCACGCCATGATGGGGCAGGGGCCGCAACGCAGCATTGATGAGGCTCCCGACCTTCCCTTAGGAGAGCAAGATTTGCCCTTGGGAGAGCAAGATTTGCCGTTGGGAGAGCAAGATTTGCCGTTGGGAGAGAACGAGCGCACGGTGGCTTTCCTGCTGGCTTTGCGCACCCAAGGCGTGCGTGACCGCGCCGTGCTGCGCGCTATGGAGCTTGTGCCGCGCGAACGCTTTGCGCCCAACCGCTTCGCCGATCTGGCCCGCACCGATGTCTCGGTGCCGCTGCCCTGCGGCCAGACGATGACGCAGCCCACCACTGTTGCGGCCCTTCTGGCGACGCTGGAAGTG
>JANMMX010000433.1:0-1699 GCA_031373605.1 Allobosea sp.
CGGCGCGTGCGCATCATCCAGTCGGCCTGCTTCTGGGCGTCCGCATTCTTCGCCTGGGTGCGCGTCATTGCCACCGTCGGCCGCCAGCGCTTCACCTCCGGGTCCTTCGCATGCCCCATGACGAGCGTGCCCGAGGCCTCCGGCGCCGGGTCCTCCTCGCCGGAGGCTTCCGGCTCCGGTGCCGTGTCCAGCGGCTCGGCTTTGGCATCGAGCGCGGGCTTCTTCGCGCGCTTGCCGCCATTCTTTTCCGCCTGGCCCTTCACGAAATAATCCGAGAAGCGCTCGCGGGCCGAGAAGCTGCCATCCGAGCGCAGGATGTTGCCGGGGAAGCTCAGATCATTGCCGCGCTCCTTGCCCGAGCGCGTGATGACGAGCGTGCCCAACCCATCGGAAGTGAGCAGCACGGCGCGCTGGCGGGCATATTTCTCGATGGCCGAGATGACCGTCTCACCCGCTTCGACCACGCATTTGTCAAAGGGCTCGCCGACATCGACATCGGCCCGCACCTTGACGCCGAAGGGCTTGCAGAGCTTCTCGGCAAACTGCGTCAGCGTGATCTTGCGATACTCGTGCTTGCCGCGCGGGTCGGGCGCGCAATCGACCAGGTCACCCAGCTGGCAGCGCCCGGTGATGACGACAACCGAGGCCCCTTCGCCTGCTGTGGGATAGACATCATCGACATAGCCGATCAGCACGGGCTCGCCATCGAAGCGGATTGTGCATTTCTTGCCCCAGTCGAGCTGGAGCCCGTCCGTCTCCGGCGTGGTGTAGGGCCATGTCGCGAGCGAACGCGGCCCATCGCGCAGCGAGAGCCGGAACGAGTTCGCCAGCTCCGACAGGTCGCGCACCAGTTCGACGCTGGTGAACTGGTTGAGGATCAACCCGTCAATCTCCAGCGAGGTGCGGCGCGTCGGCACGGATGCGAAATCGAGCGGCCCGAGAAAGCTCACAGCAGCACCTCGACCGGATCGGCCGGAACGAGCGCTGGATGCCGCAACCGGTTGCGCCGCACGATGTCATCGACCATTGGCACAAGCGCCGATGGCGTGTCGCCAACCAGGTGCTGAGCCAGCAGGAAGGCCGAGACAGTGGCGGGCGGCGTGACCAGACGCACGCTGGGCAGGCGACCGATCACCTCGTTGATGTCATTGGACAGGGCCATGCGGGCCGTCTCGATGGCCCGCCACAGGGCAGCCGCCGGAGCGACAGCCACCTCGGCCAGCTCCGCCGCACGTTCGCCCGCACCGGCCAGCGCCAGATCCAGCCGGTTGCGCCAGGCAAACGCCTCCTGGCGGCTCTCGAAGGCGATGTTGCTGGTCACCGAGGCGGCTTCGGCGATCAATGCCACCTCGGTTGCGACATAGACGGCGCGTTCGCTCAGCGCCGTGCGGGGCAAGGCGGCGACGCTGGCCGCCATCTGCAGCAACAATGTGCTGCCCGCACGCGGATCGATGATGGGCGGCAGCGCGGCCTCCGGCCCGGCACCCAGCACGGCGGCGGGCTGCGGGCGGAACACCGAGCCGACCGCCACCGGCAGCATGACCAGGACATCGGCCAGCGCGGTTGCCACAGCCCGTCGCTGGGCCAGGTTGAGTGCTGCCGCATGTGCCGCCGCCACCGGCACCAGCTGCGGCATGAGGCGCGCCGCCTCGCGCGAGCTGGCTGCCATGGTGGTGACCGTCGAGAGCGCCGTGCCGGT
>JANMMX010000009.1:0-3209 GCA_031373605.1 Allobosea sp.
GGAGGGAAGGACGACAGTGTCACGCGCCCCACCCTTGCTCAGAACTTTCGTGAAATCGCGAATTGGCTCGTATAGCTCGGGCGCTTCGGGAAATTTGCCAGCCCGAGGAAGGTATCGACCTTGTAAATCTGGGACGCGCCAAGTTCCCAGGTCAAATCGAGCCCGGTGACCGGCGTCCACACCAGATTGATTGCTGAGCGCCCCACCTGAACCTTGCCGCGCCCCGGCCCTTCTGTGATCTTCAGATCGACATAGGTGGCAAAGGCGTTTGACCGCCATGTGTCGGACCAGCCATGGCTGTAGGAGAGAGCGGAAGTCCAGCCACGCACCGTTTCCATAATGAAGACCGGCGCGTTGCGCGGCAAGGTGAAGCGCGCCAAACCGCCGGGCTGGGCAATGCCGAGATACCCGGGCGCCGTGTTGGCATAGGCCAGTTGGGCGGTCACGTAATCATCCGTGCCGATCGAGGAAATCTGCTGCTGGATGCCAAACACCGCTGCATGGCCGTAGCGCGTGGTGCGATCGGGCGAGGCGAAGCGCAACTGGTGCAAAGCGCCGCCCAGATGCAAGGTGGTGCTGTCATCCTCGTACTTCCAGCGCGCGATGGCATCCGGAAGCGCGACACCTCCATAGCCGGTATCCGCCAACCGGCGCTGTACCGGATCTTCTGCGGAAAGGATCAGCGTGCTGTTCTTGCTGGTGCGCAGGCCGAGCGAAATCAAAGGCGTGGAGGCCGAGGGCGCCGTCGCCCGGAAACCGAATTCATCACCGGACCAGAAGTCAAAATACGAGCCCTTAAGGCCCAGGGTAACCGGGCCGAGACTCATCCAGAGGCTGCTCGCGGACACCGAATCGGAACCTGCTGAGCTCGACCAATCGAATTCCAAGCCTGCGCGGAAGCGCCCGATCGGCAGATCCTCGATCATCTGCAACCCGATGGTCGAACGTCCTTCCTTCAGCAGGCGGTCGTTCTGGCGTCCGTTCAAACGCGCCGCCGTACTCGTGCCGTCGTTCAGGGTGACGGAATAGGTCGCTGTTCCGGACACCTTGAAGCACGGCCCGCGTTGCAGGCCCGGTCTTGCCTGCGTGGCGATGAAATTGCGCACGGGCGGATCTGAATCCTCGGGCTCAGTGTCTTCATCATCCTCTTCGTCGTCGTCCTTGTCCTCGTTACTGGCATCGCTCTTTTTTGCGGAGCTGGCGCTGTTCGTCGTCAGCTGGCGCAGATGAAAGCCGTCAAGTATCGGGGCGCGGACATACGCATCGGTGTCCTCGGCAAAATGGCAAACCGCAAGCAGGGGGACATTTGCAGGCTTCGCCTTGAGCGCCTGCGCCGATGCGTCACCCGACGCGGCAAGGCCCGTGCTTAGCGCAAGACACCCCACCACCGACCACAACGACGCTCTGATATGCCCACCAACTGTCATACGGGTTGTAAAGCGCAAATCTTCAGCCCGATCAATTTCCCTGACATCCCCATTTCATGGGGTAGCGCTGCCACTTGCGACGGAGAACTGTCGGGAATGCCGTTTTGCACCGGCTCAGCCGCACAGGGAAAGGTTGTTACGCATGTCATCTGCCATGAAGATTCTTTCACTTGAAAATTCCGCGCTCGGTTTCCTGGCCGCGTTGGCCACCGCATTGCCGATCGGTCTGTCCGCCACGCCGGCAGAAGCCGTTGTCTATTGCCGTGCGGTGGGCGTGCCAAAGGGCTGCGTGGTGCGTCCCGTCGCTCCGGCGGCCCGTGCGGCGATCTATTGCACATCGCCTGGCCTGACGGTGGGTTGCATTGCGCGTCCCGGCGTCCGCGCCGTCACACCGGGCGTTGGCGCGGCGGATGTCGGCATTCGGCCCGGTGTGGGTGTGAATGCCAATGGCGGCGTCAATCGGATCGGCGTGCGCTGACTCCCACCCTCAGGCGGAAGCGGGCAGAATCGTTGGAACATCGAGCTGGACGCACGTCCCGGTTTCGTCCGAGGAGATCGTGAGCGTGGCATTAACGGCCGCTGCCCTCAGCGCCATGTTCGCCAGACCCCGCTCATTCGCATGCGCCGCCACGCCGCCCCGCCTGTCATCCTTCAGAATGATGCACCCGGACATCGCGCCCGATTGATGCTTCACGGTTTTCAGGCGCAACTTGACGTTCTGCGCGCCGGAATGCTTGATGACATTCGTGACCGCCTCTCACGCAACGCCGCCTTCCTGTTGACACTGAGAGACGCTGGCGTCCCCGTCACGGCAACCGACATGCCGAAAGCAGACGGTCCCGTCTTAGGCATCCTCGCTGCCGTTGCACAGTCAGAACGTGAAGCCATCGCCGCCCGCACAAAGGCTGCCCTCGCACAGGCGAAACTGAGAGGACGCAAGTTGGGCAATCCAAATGGGGCGGGTGCGATCAAGCATCTCGGCAATGCGCACGCCATCGAAGGGGCAACACGTCAAGCAGACGCTTACGCTCGCAAGGTCGCGCCGGTTATCCAACAGATCACGGGAATGCGCACCAACAGCCCCACCGCCATCGCCAGAGAGATGAACGCTCGCAACGTCCCCACCGCTCGGGGAGGCACTTGGACCGCGCAGGGCATCACGAACATCATCAACCGCCTCAACGTCCTCCCCAAAGCCGCCTGAGAGGACGCCACATGACCCGTGATATGCGCCCGATCTTTGAGCCCGGCGCAATAGAGCACCTGCTGCGCAACTGGACGCCGGAACAGATCGCCGCCGCTAGCGTGTCCCGCAAGTGCATTGCATCCGCCCTATGCTTCTTCGGCCGCATGGACGGCTACAGCGACCCGGCCACCTACGCGCCACAAGGCATGATCGACCACATCAGGATGCGCGTCACCGAGAGCCCGGCCTATGATGAGTGGGCAGCGTCCCGTCCAGTGGTCCCGTTCGTTGACAAGTCCGCTGAATAATGCAAGCAATATCAACATCTTAGAAAACGCTTTGGACTTTCCCTCCCTGTCCGCCATTCTTCACTGACATGCCGGGTTCAAAGTTGCCAATGGCGATGTCGCAACTCGACTGTTGCGAGTTGCAGCGGCGTGAGCTTTCTGACGAGCCTCACCCCTCCATCATCCTGGCCGCCTTCTCGAAGAAATCATCGGCGCCGAAATTGCCGGATTTCAGTGCCAGCCTCAGCTTGCCTGCATTGGCCATGAGCACCGGCACGCCCGGATCGATCTCCGGGCCGATGGCGAGCG
>JANMMX010000024.1:0-9327 GCA_031373605.1 Allobosea sp.
GGCGCGACGAACATCGCAAAGGTGCGCGCTTTCATGTCGGGCTGTCCTGTGGGCCGGGTTGAAAGGTGTCTGGCGAGGAAGGCATTCCGGGGTGGCTGAACACCACCCCGGGATTGGTCTTTAGGGCGTGGCTTACTTCACCAGTCCCGCTTCCTTGGCCTTGGTCAGATAGGTCGCCTCGACAGCGGCCAGCGTCTGCTCGGCCGTGGTCTTGCCGGTCATGAAATCGGCAACGCGCTCGCCAATGGCAGCAGACATGATGCCCATCTGCGTTGTGGAGGGATAGTTCGGCGCGCCAGCATTGGCCGAAGCGATGGCGCCCTGTGCCAGGCGACCCGGAACATAGCCCGGGATGAGCCAGACGGCGGCAGCGTTGTTCGCCTTCACCATTTCCTCGTCAATGCCTTCCATCGCCACCCGGAAAGCGGCATCAGCCTCGGCATCGGAGATGTTCTTGGCGACCACAAACCCGTCCCACCACAGCGTGGTGGCGGGCTTGCCACCAGCCATCGCCAGCGGAGCTGCGGCCATCGCGATCTTGCCGACAAACTGGCTTTCCTTCGGATCATCGAGCGCACCAGCGCGCGAGGCCCAGAGATTGGCCATGGCAATCTTGCCCTGCTGGAACTGCTTCTGCACGAAGGTGGAATCGGAGACGAGATATTCCGGGTCCATGAAAGCCGTCAGCTTCTTCATCATCGCCAGCGTCTTCAGGCCGGCTTCCGAGTTCACGCTGGGTGTGTTGTCGGCCTTGGTGAAGCTGCCGCCAAAGCCCATGAACATGTTGATGAAATCCTGCCCGATGTCGAAGCCGGACTTCATCGTGGCGCCAAGCGGATAGGCAACCTTGCCCGAGGCCTTGATCTTCTCGGCTGCGGCCAGAACCTCATCCCATGTCTTGGGCGGAGCGATGTTCAGCTCCTTCAGCAGGTCCTCGCGATACATGAAGTGTTGCGCATTCACCATCATGGCGACGGCCATGGTCTTGCCGTCGATCTTGATGAGCTGGTTGGGGGTGAGGCCCTTGCCATACTTGGCCACCAGATCATCCAGCGGGCGGATGGTGCCCGCGTTCAGAAGGGGGACAAGAGTGCCATTGGCGACGCCGCCAATCTGATAGAGCGAGGGATTTGCGGCGAAGGCTGCCGGCTGCTTGGTGCGAAAAGTCTGGTCCAGTTCGGCCTGCACATTGCCGCATTCAGCCATCGCAGCGGTGACGGCCTTCCACGCCTCGAAGGCCGCAGAGAGGGACTTCACCGGCACCGTATTCTGGAAGGCGCAACCGGCCTGCGCCGAAACCGACATCATCAGCGACAAGGTCGTTGCAGCAAGAATGTTCTTCAGCATTTGAAATCTCCCTCTTTTCTAAACGTTGTCTGGGCCCGGATTTTCTCATCCCGACACAGGCTGTGGTTGAAAATCTCAGAAGCCGGATTGATGGATAAGCCGGTCTTCAACATCAGGCATCAAAGCCGCAGACCGCTGCCATCCGCGAACAGATGACAGGCAGATGGCTTTACCGAAAACGAGATCGGCTGGCCGATCCCGGTCCGGAATTCCTTTGGTGCTTTCACCGCAATCAGCGCCGACGCCGAGCGCACGGAGACCAGCGTGGCGTCGCCCAGCAGCTCGATGCTGTAGACGGGCGCGTTGATCTCGGCGTTGCTGCTGGTGATCGTTGCATCTTCCGCGCGGAAGCCCAGCGTGATCTTGCCTTTCTGCGCCGCGTTGAGGCCCGCAATCCGGATGTTGGGCGCCGTGAAAACACCGCCAGTGATCTCGCCATCGATCAGGTTCATCTCGGGCGAGCCGATGAAACCCGCAACAAACGTATTGGCCGGGCGGTCATAAATTTCGGTCGGCGTGCCGACCTGCTGGAACTGGCCCTTGTTCATCACCACGACACGATCCGCCAGCGTCATCGCCTCGATCTGGTCATGCGTGACGTAGATCGTCGTGACCTTCAGCTCGTGCTGCAAATTCTTGATCTGAGCGCGGGTGGAAACACGCAGCTTCGCGTCGAGATTGGACAAAGGCTCATCCATCAGGAAGACGGCTGGTTCGCGCACGATGGCGCGGGCAAGCGCCACGCGCTGGCGTTGGCCGCCGGACAATTCGCGCGGCTTGCGCTCCAGCAGATCGCCCAGTTCCACCATGGCGGCGGCCTTGCGCACCCGCGCATCATGGGTGCTGGCCGCTACCTTGCGCACTTTCAGCGGGAACCGGATGTTCTCATAGACGCTGAGATTGGGATAGAGCCCGTAATTCTGGAACACCATCGCGACATCGCGATCCTTCGGCTCCAGATCATTGACCACGCGCCCGCCAATGGAAATTTCGCCGGATGTCGGGTCTTCCAGCCCGGCGATCATGCGCATGGTCGTGGTCTTGCCACAACCGGACGGCCCGAGGAAGACGATGAACTCACGGTCGGCAATGTCGAGATCAATGGCTTTCACGCCCATGAAAGCGCCCCATTGCTTGGTGACACCACGCAGTGAAACCTCGACCATTTCGCTCCCTCGTCAACCGGTCAGCAAGCTGAAAGACAGGCATTGCGGTGTTGAAGCCGCGCGCTTTTGCCTCTTGCTGGCAGTCACATTATCGTTACGTTGACAGATCGTGAATACGTATGCAAGGCCTGTTTTCCAGCTCCGCCAAGGCCCCCAGGAGAGACGATGACCACTGCCGAAACCGCCCGCCATCTCGCCAACAAGGTCTTCGTGCGGCAGGCGCTTTCAGCCCTGGCAGAAGCCTCGCCCGCAACGCTCGAAAAGCGGCTGGCAGCAGCCTACCACCCTGACGCCGCGTGGCGCGGCTCGCATCCGCTCAACGAGATGCGCGGCGTGGACGCCATCGCGGCCACTGTCTGGCGCCCGCTGCTGGAAGCTTTCTCGGACCTTGAGCGACGCGACAACATCCTGATCGGTGGTCACAGCCACGAGACGGATCTTGTCGGTGCTGTCGGTCACTATTGTGGCACTTTCCGCAAGGACTGGCTGGGCATTCCAGCCACTGGCCGCCCCATTTACATCCGCTATGGCGAGTTCCATGTCGTGCGCGAAGGCAAGATCGCGCAAAGCACCGTGCTGATCGACGTGCTGGATGTGATGCGGCAGGCGGGCTTCTGGCCCATCGCGCCAAGCCTTGGCACGGAAGAGCAATGGCCGGGCCCGCTGACGGCGGACGGCATCGTGCTCAGCCCGCAGGACCCTGCCCTCTCGGCAGCGAGCATTGCGCAGACGCTGGCCATGCACAAGACGCTGGGGGACTATAATGACGAGGCCATGGCCGGGCGCGAGGGCCTGCTGGCCATGCCGCAGAAGCTGCACTGGCACCCGAAAATGATGTGGTATGGCCCGGCCGGCATCGGCACCACGCGCGGCCTGCAGGGCTTTGTCGACTATCACCAGCTGCCCTTCCGGCTGGCCTTCCCCAACCGGCGCGGCGGCAACCACTATGTCCGGATCGGCGATGGCAACTATTCAGCCACAGGCGGCTGGCCGAGTGTCCGTGCGAAGCATCTCGGCGGCAGCTTTGCCGGAACAGGGCCGACCGGTCGCGATGTCACGATGCGCGTCATGGACTTTTACCTGCACCATGAGGGACTGATCCGCGAGAACTGGGTGCCGCTCGATATGATCGACCTGCTTTTGCAGATGGGCGTCGATGTGTTTGACCGGATGCAGAGCCACTTCCTGCGCGGCAAGATCGGCTAGACCTGGCCAGTTGGCAGCCGCGCCGAGCCGCGGACCACAAGCTGTGCCGGCACGATGGCGGCGCGACGATTGACCTGCTGCTGCTCGATTTGCGCCAGCATGATGTCGACAGTGGCTTCAACCATGGCAGGCGAGGATTGCGACACGCTGGTGAGGTTGTAGCCGCCCCAGCCAGCCTCCGGCACATCGTCATAGCCGACGACCGAGACATCGCGCGGGATGGCAAGCTTAAGCTCGTTGCGCAGCACGTCCATCACTGCAAAGGCCATATGGTCATTGGCGGCAAACACCGCATCCGGCGGCTTGCGCTCGGAGAACAAGGCACGCGTTGCCGCTGCAGCGCCTGCAAAAGTATAGCCCCCGACCGCGCGCGCGCTCAGTGTCAACCCGCGCTCGGCCAGCCCCTTGCAGAAGCCCGATTCACGGTCGCGGCTGGTGGAGGAATCCTCCATGCCTGCGATGAAGGCGATGCGCTGGTGCCCGCCATCAGCCAGAAAATGCGCCAGCAAGCGCCCACCTTCCAGATTGTCGGAGGTGACGCTGCTGGCCGCCGAGCCCGGAACATAGCGGTTGAGCAGCAGCACCGGCGTGCCGGTCTTGGCACATTCGCTGGCGAGGCTCGACGACAGCGTGGCCGAGGCCATGATGATGCCCTCGACCTGGAATTGCAGCATCTTCTGCACCACCGTGTCCTGATCGCCCGGATCAGTCATGAAAAGCAGCACCTGGTAGCCGCGCTCCTGCAGCGCGCGCGCCAGCTGCTCGAGCAGGACCGGATAGAACTGGTTGTCGAGATAGGCGACAAGGATCGCGATCAGCCGCGAGCGCCCGCTGATCATGGCGCGCGCCAACACATTGGGCCGATAACCCAGTGTCTGCGCCGCATCGATCACCGCCTGACGTGTCTTTTCAGAGACGCTGGTGCCTGTCGAGAAGGTGCGGCTCACGGCCGATTGCGAGACATTTGCCAGCCGTGCAACATCGGCGGAGGTCACGGAGCCTTTGGCCATGTCGCAGATTGTCCCCGAGTTGCCCCATGCCATCGCGTCGGCAGGTGGCAAAACCTAGGCGAAGTTCGCAGCCCGCACCAGCCAGCCCGTCAGATCAGGCGCTGAAACGTACGGAAGGCTCTTGCTGCGCTCTCTTGCTCCGTTCTCTTGCCGCGCACGTCTGCAGTGCGCCCCTGCCGATCAAACCTCAGAACAATGGGCGATTTGCTGCCAGATGATGGCATTCAATCGGCAAGCCGGGCCGCCACTTCGCGCGCCAGCCAATCGGGCTGGACAATGACAAGAGCAGCCGATGTGCGACGGATGATGCCCCGGCGCAGCAGATCGGCCATCTCGCGCGAGACTGCTTCGCGGCGGCCACCAACCCTGGCGGCGAGCAGGTGCTGCAGCGGCGGCGGCGAGATCATGCGCTCGGGCGAGCCGCTGGATGGTTGCCCCGCCTGCCGCAGCAACTCAGCATACAGCCTGTGTTTCAGATGGAGTGTCGCGATCTCGAGCAGCCGCTGGTTTCCGAGGCGGACGCGGGCTGTCAGGATTTGCAGCATCCGCTCCGCCGCTTCCGGCACATGGGTCACCATCTCACGGAAAACCGCTCCCGGCATGCGGGCGATGGTGGAACGGTGGATCGCGCTGATGTTTGCGGAGCGCGGCAAGTTGTCGATGGCCGCCATGTCGCCCACGATCTCGCCCGCCATCAGGTCACCAAGGATGACCTCGCGCCCGCCCGCGTTGCGCACCGTGACCCGGACACCGCCACTTTCGACGAAGAAGACGTCGGTGGAGACATCGTCGAAATCAGCGACGAGTTGGCCCGGGTCGTAGATCGCACGGCGCGTCCGTTTGAGGAATCTGTCAACTGCCTTGCCGTCCAGCCCCTCAAAGAATGATTTCACCGGGATGTCTCATCAAGGGCAAACTGGAGGGGTGAGTTTCTGCATTCGCGCACGGCTTTTGCATCCTCAATCGGAAACACGATAGACGCTTTCCCCGTCTGGCAGATCTTCCAGCTTGTGGAGGCAATCTGCCGACAAGGCGAGCGCGCGCACGAAGGTTCCGGTTACGGCCAGAGCGATGTCATCATCGCCCATCTTGTTGCGCAGCGCCGCCTGGGTCCGCTGTGCCGTGTTCACGGTGCGCCCGATCACCGTGTAATCCATGCGGCCAGAGAAACCGATATCGCCAGCCAGAACACGCCCGCAATGAAGCCCGAAACGAACGCGGCAAGTTCCTGGATCCAAAGCACGCTCTGCGGCCAAATGGTCGCGCAAGACTGCAACAATGGCCAGCGCTGCCTCCCAGGCGCGCCTGGAATGGTTTGGATCAGCAACAGGTGCGCCCCAGACCGCCATCAGGCCGTCCCCGGTGTATTTGTCGATGGACCCGCCGTAAGCTTCGACAACAGGGCCAACGCAACCAAAGACACCATTCAGATAAGCGCCCACAGCGGCGGCAGGGCGACCTTCCGAGTATCGCGTGTAACCCTCAAGATCCATGAACAGGATGGTGACCTCGCGGTCAGCGGCCCGAGTTGCGTCCTTGTCGACGGTCATGACCTGAGAGACGAGCGCGCGAGGGACATATGTCTGGAAAAGCTGCAAGGCGCGGGCCGCGCTCTGCAAGGCATGGCTGGTATCATTCAGCTCGGTCAGGCGACTGTTGTGCACGAGACTGCTCGAGACACTGGCGAAGTCGAGCCTCTCGAGGGAGCGCGCCGCTTTGGCGATTTGCGCCACAGGGCGCAGGGCTCGTCTCGTCAACCACCAGCTTGCCAGCAAGCAGAGAACAACCAGTATGATCGAGCCATACAGGCTCGCCTGCACGACCCAGCGCACCCGGAATGTCTCCAGGCTGCTTTGATGATAGCCGATCACCCAATAGGTCAGGCCGTAGCCCGTGATCTCGCGATAGGCAAACACGCGCGCGTCATATGTCGATCCAGCCCAGGTCCAGTGAACTTTCGAACGTGGGCTATCCCCCAGAGCCGTGGGGCGAGGGTCGTTCCACATCAAGGCGAGATAGGGATCACTGACGCCATCCAGTTTTGGCAGTTGTTGCTCGGTGATGTCCATTGACGCGATATTGGCGTGAATGAACACATTGTCGCGGCCATAAAGCACAAACGGCACGAGGTTTGCGGACTGCGACATCAGCATGCTGGATTTCGAATCCCAGCTGACAACAGCCAGGATCACCCCGACGACCTCACCGCCGCGCACGACAGGATACCTGTAGGGAATGAGGCCCCGCCTTGTCACAAGGCTGATGATCGGCTCGCTCCAGGCCGCCTGTCGGGTCTCGATTGCGTTGTCGATGATGCCATCCGCATTCGGGACAAGGCTGCGGTCGACGATCTCCACATCGGTTCCCCCGCGCTTCCAGCGCCGCATCGGGCCGGCCACCGGCAGGAAGCCTACGGCATCGAGGCTTTCCTGGCTGGTTGCCGCGCCGAGCATGAACCCGGTGATCGAAGCATTGTCGTTGGGATCGACGTCAGGCCGCTCAAGATGACGGGCAACGAGCCCGACTTGCACGGCAAGGGCATCAAGGGATGACTTCAGCTGCTCCTGCAGACCATCGAGAATGGCGTCCCTGTTGTCGCTGAGAAGCTCGGCGGTGTTGTTGCGGACCCCGAGATAACCGCCAATGGCGACCGGAAGCAGGCCTGCCAGAAGAATGAACCCGGCCAGGATCGGGACAATACGGATGGCGCGAAACGTGCGACGGGATTGGACATCAGTCATGCAGGGTACGTTCTCGATTCAAAGCCGGAACCTAGTCCGATCCACCTTGGCCGCAAGAGCCACCACGAAGACTTGAACAGATGTCAGGAGTGCCCCAGAGGCGCCGCCGGACTTGCCGCCTTCGCCAGGCGTCACGCGATCCCGATGCCATCTGGTCTTGTCCATGCACGGGCGGCGCGCAATGTCGGGGCGAGACAAGTGGCGGCAGCACCCGCTGCGGAGCATCATGGCCCGCGCCCGGCCTCATGGGGAAGTCTGGCACAAGTCAGCGTCTGCCCTTCTCGCGCCATGAGCGATTCCGGCCAGCTGTGCTGCATCGCCTTCTCACGCTGCTCCATCTGCGCATCCACGGCACAAGGATCGTGGTGGAAACCCACAAGACGGCGCGCGCCCGAGGCCTGCATCAGCTTGATCGCTTCAGCCGCGGTTGAATGGCCCCAACCCCTGCAGCTGCCATAGTCGCATTCAGCCAGCATCGTGTCGTAAACGACCGTGTCGATCCCGCGGCAAAAGTCGACCAGTTCCGGTTCTGGCCCGCTCGTTTCATGCTCGATGTCGGTGACCACGGCCAGCGCCGCAGCGCCCTCACCGAAGCGGTAGCCGGTTGCGCCCGATGGATGCCTGAGCGGAACCGTGGCGATTCTTTCACCGCCCACCTCGATCGTTTCGCCCGCCCGGAACCCGTGGAAGATGAGCCTCGCGTTGACCTGACCGAGGCGAAAAGGAAAAAGCGGCGGCGCAAACATCTGGCCAAGAGCGGCTTCCGCCGTTTCGCCCGCCAGATTTCCGCACCAGATATGGATGGTGGTGCCGGGGACATGGAGCGGCTTGAAGAATGACAGGCCAATGACATGGTCATGGTGCAGATGCGTCAGCAGAAGGTGGATGTCTGTGTCTTGACGCCATTCACGGCTGTTTCCAAGCAGACGAAGCCCAGTGCCGGCATCAACAATGATCGCGCATTCGCGGCCGGCGCGCTTCAGCACCACTTCCAGGCAAGAGGTGTTGCCGCCAAACACAACGGTCTCTGCACCCGGCACAGCAATCGATCCACGCGCGCCCCAGAACGTGACCCCGATGCTGACGGGATCGGAATGCTGTTTGCCAAGCAATGACATCCGCGTCGCGTCCTTGTTCCCCGATGCGCCAACTACCGGGCACATGCCGCATTGTTGCCATTTTTCGGCCGGGCTGGATATGCGATTTCGCACATCGCCGAAAGTGACAGTGCCGAAGGCCTGCAACAGGCGCGCTCGGCTGTTGCGCCGGGTGGATCGCATCAGGAAGCCGGGACCGGTTTGGCACACCAAAGCAGCTGCTGGCGCCCACACAACGACAGGAGGGGCTGAAACACGCACCCATCCATGCTGGCCGAGGGCCGTCCACGCGTGGATGCCCAAATCCGGAAACACGGGCAGAAACACGAGAACATCAAAAAGCTTGGAGCGGGTACCGGGAATCGAACCCGGGTATTCAGCTTGGAAGTTTTATGTTTCTAGCATTTCAGCAGATTTCATAGCGTTTCAGGAGCTTAACTTTACATAACAATATCAATGTGTTATATGTTTCACACGATTTCAGCTAGTTGCATGCCATTTCCAGAAATTGGGACCACAGTGGGACCACGCATGTATTTAGCTTTGTGTAGGAGCGTCGATTGCCATGCCAAAACTCAAGCTGACTGCCGAGATTGTCGAGCGGGCAAGGCCAACCGCCACGCTCGTTGAATTGCTCGATACAGATGCAAAGGCCCGTGGGTTGGCGCTCCGAATTACGCCTGCCGGAGTTAAGTCATGGTCATTGCGATATCGGCTGAAGGAAAGACAACGGAAGAGGACTGTCTTGGGGGCATACCCT